>JAIOTT010000255.1 GCA_021106655.1 Bacteroidales bacterium | reverse complement strand
TTTATAAATAGGATCTTCGTTACAATAGTCTCGCTACCATCTTCATTACTAGCAAACACCAGGTAAACTCCTGTATGAGCTCTTTGTCCGTCAAAGTTTTTTCCGTTCCAGATTGCTTGCCCGCCTTCGGCCTTTGTTGCAAAGATAAGATTACCGCTTATATCAGTAATTTTGACATCAGCATTATTGACCAGACCTTTTATTGCTATACTTCCATTGTAACCTTCTCTTACAGGATTGGGATAAGCATATACATTATTATTTGTTGATTCACCTTTTGTTGCAGTTCCCTTGTATGAGATTATTCCGTTTGATGTTCCTATGAAGACTTCCCCTGTTTCGTTATTTATTGAAATTGTGCTAATGGAATTGGAAAGAAGAGGACTGTTTTCTTCAGTAAAATGTAATAATTGTTCTGTACCATCATCCGACATAAGAAAAATCCCTGCTCTGTCGGTTCCAAACCATTTACGGTTTGCTCCATCTATTGCTATTGCTGTTACAGATTCGGATTCCAGAAGATACTGAGCATATCCATCTTCCTCAACCAGTATCTTGTGAGCATCAAAGTCTCCACTGCTAAAAACGTTTCCGGGAGAGTATATAACAGCTACCCCTTCATCAGTACCTATCCATATTTCCCCATCGTGATCTTCAGCAATGCTAAACACATGACTGCCGGGTATATTACCGTTACCTTCCTTTCCATCCAGCTTTTTTGCCATATCATCATAAGGATTGTCGAGCGTATTATTATCATTAAAAACCAGAATACTATTATATCTCATTAACACCCATTTTTGGTCCCATGAATCAATAATAAGATCCCCAATCTCAGTATTTGTACTGGATGAACCAATATAAAAGGCTTTAAAATCTTTTCCTGGCTGTTTTACAGAAAGAACAGAATCGACATTTGAGTTACTGACCCACAAATTATTATATCTGTCAAAAGCTGCTCCACCAAGACGAACCGATGGAGTGCCCGGCGTAGTAAACGCCTGTAGAGAACTATTCTTTTCATTATAGATATGTACTAAATTCCCATCTTTAAATTCGCAAAGTCCGAAGCCCCATGTTGGCCCAAATATCCTGTTCCTGTCAGAAGGATCAATCGCAATACTAACGAATGCAACTATAGAATCCAGTTCAGGATTATCTTGTCCATCGATGGTCTCCCAGATTTCATTCCTGAAAGAAAATATACCTTTATTAAAAATTGTTCCCCAGATTGTGGATATTCCTCCCGGAGCAACCCAGATATCGTTCCCTGAAGAATTCATTGAAAAAACACTATGAGAAGAAGGGCCATTGGGGAGTATAAATTCTCCGCTCCATCCACCACCCCATACTTTTACTAAACCGGAATATCTGTCAGCAATCCAATAAAGATCATCTTTATCAATAATAGCATCCTGGGGATATACCTGGGTTGCAGAAGGCTCATATATTATTAACTGGAGATCGAGATTCTTGTCATAAACATCAGAACGGCCATAGCTTGAAATTATAAGACGGTCATAATATGCACCAAGACTTCTTCGCGTTGATTGAAAATTAAGATCAAAAACACTCCAGGAGTTGCCGTCATAAATTAATATGGTGTCTGAGTTTGCAAAACTGGAATATTGATTTACAAAAATTCTCTTATCGAAATATGTAATGAAATTGTAAGCAGCATTAGTGTCGATTTGGGTATCGAGCGACCAGGAAGCATAATTGGCTAAATTCGGATTATTATAAGATGCTTCATATATTCCTTTCTCCGTTGCAGCGTAAATAATAGAATCATGATCACTGAAGCTAAGGTCAAAAACATTAATTTGACTTCCTTCGGGGCCAATATAATATGTGTCTCTGATCTCGTGTTTTTCAATATCAAGAACAACAATTCCAAAGCCACATGATAAATATGCATTCTGACCAATAAAATCAATTTTGTTAATTGTTTTATTACCAAGTATGGGTTTTCGCTTAATATCGGAGATATTGATGATACGGTTATTCTGGATAAGATCTATATTAGTATTTGAATATGCTATTACAAGCGTTTTATATTCATTATTATAATTGATAGCGCTCACTCCAATATCTGAGAGCCCGGTAACTTTAGTCAAACGCTGTATGCTATTATCATCTTTGTCGTAATAGAATACACTATATGGAGTGGCACAATATATTTTATTATTTGCCTCAGTAACGGCAATACATTTATTATATGGTAGGTGATCCCGCCATTGTCCGACAGGAATACCCTGAGAATAGGTGATAACAAAAGAAAGGATCAATAAGGTCAGGGAAAGAATCGTATTTTTAATTCTCATTAAATGATTTTTAAGTTACAAATCTGGTTACAGTGTTTAACTGAAATTTTAATGATTTATTATATGGTTGGTCAGGTGTATACGTGACTGATTAATGATCCGGGATCATTTGTACTTCTTTCTTACATCAATTTTTGATAAACCTGCCACCATCTGTTGGGGATATCATCTTTACAGGCAGTAGTATAATCATTATACGAACAAGGAACTAAATATTGTCGTTCATATTTGGATTTCAGTTTTGTAGGGCAGGAAACTTCCATCCACCATCTATCACTTTTTTTGCTTTTATAAAAAATCAGCTCATCTTTATGATCTTCGATGGAAACGATATACTTTACAAAATCATCTTGTTCTTTACTCGGGAAATCATGTTTTCTGAAATAGAAGCCGTCAATAAAATACCATATTGCCTGGGCAACAAGATGTGAGGTTTGATCTGTTTTATCAATTGTAGGATTCATCTCATAAAATCCTATTGAGGTAAGTTTGTCGCTAAGACCGGCATAGCGGATGATCTGACACAATTCTTCACCATAAAAGCCATTAGGGGATGCGTTACCATTTCCTGGAGCTTCCGATTGTCTCACACAGGAAATGTCAACACTAAGCATATCTGCATTACGAACCATAGGTTCTACCTCTTCAAGGTCGGCTCTTACATTTCCCAATCGATATGTAT
>JAIOTT010000401.1 GCA_021106655.1 Bacteroidales bacterium | reverse complement strand
ATCGAATCCACGCTGGGTCGTGCCGACCGCTCAGATTCCTATTTATTAGTGATATTTGCTATTTCTATAGTTTTGAAAAAGGTACCTTTACAAAAACAATAAGTAATAGAGATTTTCTGCTCGATAGTGCCCTGGAAAACATTTTTCCCATGCTTGATCCGAAGCAGTTTTTTAAGATCAGCAGAAAGCACTTTGTTAATATTCAGTATATAAAAAACGTATATGCATATTCAACCTCACGCCTCAGGGTTCATACATCCCTAAATGAGAATGATGAACTGGTCGTCAGCAGGGAAAAGGTAAGTAGCTTTAAAGCATGGCTTGAAGGTAATTAGAGAGATTTCGATTAACTATAGAGACGCGATTAATCGCGCCTCTACAACGGATACAACGGATACAACGGATACAACGGATACAACGGATACAACGGAAACGATATCCTGGGCGATTTTTATCAATAACAATTATCCCATGGATATGATCCGGCATGACAACAAATGCGTCTAACCGAACATACGAAAATTGATTTTGTATTTCGTTCCAATACTGTTCGGCAATAATCCCTATTTCCGACAATATCATTTTCCCATTATTAATATTACCAAAATAACATTCCTTATTTTTTATACATATGGTAATAAAATAGGCGGCATTCCAACCATAATCCCAATTTTGCAGTCGTGTTGAGTGTGTTCGATATTTATTTTGAAATTTTTCTGACATAAGATCAAGTTACATTTATCATCAGATTAGTACGTTTTTTCATCTAGAAGTAACCTTTTTTAAAAAGAATGGAACATTTCCAATTATTTTTGCACTTTTGTTTTATTAATTAGCATAAAGCATAGGGCAAGACGTAAAATGTAATGAATAAAAGAGAGAACAAGCATCTAAAAATAGTAGAGGCACACGAGCACAATCTCAAACACATCAATGTTGAGATTCCTCATGGTGCAATGACGGTCATTACCGGAGTATCGGGATCAGGGAAATCAACTCTTGCTTATAATGTGATCTTCAAAGAGAGTCAACGGAGGTTTTTAGAATCTTTTTCGGCATATTCACGACAGTATCTTGGCAAACTGGAAAAGCCAAAAGTAAAAGAGATTACAGGCCTGCAAGCTGCCCTTGCAATTAATCAAAAAACAGCTGTGGCAAATCCAAGGTCCACCGTTGGAACAATGTCAGGGATATATGATTATCTCAGACTGTTGTATGCCAGAATTGGAACGGTTGAGACGCGATTAATCGCGTCTCAACCGTTAAACCGGCCCCTACAGGCAAAACTGTTTTCCTTTAACTCTAACTATGGTGCCTGCCCTGAATGCAAGGGGCTGGGACTTACTGAACATATTGATAAACAAAAACTAATCTCTAACCATGCCCTTTCTTTGCGCGAAGGTGCTCTTGTTCCCACAACTCCTAATGGATATATTGTATACTCTCAGGTTAGAGTTGATGAGCTTAATAAAGTATGCGAAGCTCATGACTTTTCGGTGGATATACCATGGAAAAACCTCAGCCGGGAACAACAGGATGTGATCTGGTATGGTAGCGAAAAAGTGAAAATTCTTTTTGGTAAACATTCACTGGAATCGCGCCTTAAATGGAAAGGCATCACTGCCAAACCCCGCGAAGAGGCTTACTATAAAGGAATGATCCCTATTATGGAGGAGATCCTTAAAAGAGATCGTAATGATAATATCCTGAGGTTTGCAAGTTCGTTTACATGCGATGAATGTGGCGGTAGCAGGCTTAGGAAAGAAGTACGCTCAGTACTGATAAATAAGAAAAATATTTCAGAACTATGCGAATTCTCCTTATCCGGCTTGTATATTTATCTTAAAGACCTGGATGAACATCTTTCAGATAATGAGGTGAGTAAGAATATCCTGGAACATGTTTTAAAAAGACTTGAATATCTTCAGCTTCTGGGTCTCAGTTATCTCACTCTTGCTAGGGAATCAACAACTCTTTCGGGTGGTGAGGCACAGCGTATCAGGCTTGCATCACAGCTTGGAAGCGGACTTCAGGGTATCTTATACATATTGGATGAACCTTCAATCGGACTTCATAACAGGGATAACAAAAAGCTATTAAAGGTACTCAAATCTTTACGTGATAACGGCAATACAGTATTGGTTGTTGAACATGATGAAGATACAATCAGATCTGCCGATTATCTTATTGATATTGGACCAAAAGCCGGGATAGAGGGTGGCGAAGTAATTTATCAGGGTGAAGTTGATACTCTGCTTCATAATAAAAATGATTATCCGCTAAGCCTTACTGCACACACAATCTCTGTTGAACCTGAAGTTTACCTGCCAAAGTCAATAAGATCATTAAATGGTTTCATTAGCATTAAGGGCGCATCAAAGTTCAATCTTAAAAAAATTGATATTGATTTTAGGATAGGAGCTTTCAATGTTGTGACAGGTGTTTCGGGTGCCGGTAAGTCAACTCTGGTGCATAAAGTGCTTGGCAGGTATTTAAAAAATCAAAATCATGATGGCAGTTTCAAATCAATAAATTGTACAACCCCAATTACCAGGCTAATTGAAATTGACCAGTCGCCCATTGGCAGAACTCCCCGAAGTAATCCGGCTACATATACTGATTTATTCGACCATATACGGAATCTGTTTGCATCTCTTCCTGAGTCAAAAAAACGGGCTTATAATAAAGGGAGATTTTCCTTTAATAATGTTGGGGGCCGTTGCGAAACATGCCAGGGTGCAGGCTATATTCATCTTGGGATGCATTTTTTGGGCGACATGGAAATAGTTTGCGTAGAGTGTAACGGTAAGAGGTTTAATGATGAAACACTTGAGATAGTTTACAAGAATAAAAACATATTTGAAGTCCTGGAACTATCAATTGAAGAAGCCTGGCAATTTTTTGATGGAGAAGCGAGGATCACCAAAATACTTAACCAGCTTATTGCACTCGATGTGGGTTATCTGAAACTTGGTCAGCCTTCCACCTCCCTTTCCGGAGGAGAAGCGCAAAGAATAAAACTAGCCTCTGAATTATACAAAACATCCAAAGGGCATGCACTCTATATTCTTGACGAACCAACCACGGGTTTGCATAAAGCTGATATCAAACATCTGCTTATTGCCCTGAATAAAATTGTTAACAATGATAATACGGTAATTGTTATTGAACATGATACTGATATCATTAAACAAGCCGATCATATTATTGACCTCGGTCCTGATGGAGGTGACAAAGGAGGCTATCTTGTAGCACAGGGAGATACAGCTGAAATAATGAGTTGTGATGATTCCTATACCGGCAAAGCTTTGAAAGAAGCATCTGACAAGAATAAATTTTCATCAAGTAAAAGTGAAAAGAAACAAAACCCGGAAAATATTAAGTTTTATGGTGTTACTACTAATAACCTTAAAAATATTGATATAGAGATCCCATTAAATCAAACAACGGTGATCACAGGTATTTCCGGCAGTGGCAAGACATCATTGGCATTCGACACCATATATTCTGAAAGTAGGAACAGATTTACCGAAAACCTTTCTACTTATGCCCGAAGAATGATGAGCAAAGTAAAGAAACCTGAACTTGAACAGTGTTCAGGACTTACTCCGGCAATTGCAGTCAGGCAAAATCAGTTTAGAAAAAATCCAAGGTCAACTGTAGGTACAGTTACTGAGATATTCGACCTTTACAGACTGCTGTTCTCACGTGCAGGATTTAATAAAAACGGTAACATAACAAAGCTTCCTGCATCAATGTTTTCATTTAACAAACTCGCAGCTGCCTGCCCAAAATGCAAAGGACTTGGCAATATCACAACATCTGACCCTGAAAAATTTATAACTCATCCAGAGAAAGCAATTATTGCCGGTGCAATGGATGGTACAACACCTGGGAAATTTTTTGGGGATATCTATGGTCAGTATATTAATACCTTGATCAAAGTTGGTGAGCTTAAAGGTATTGATTTCACTCTTCCCTACCACAAGCTTTCACAAAAAGCAGTTCAAATTGCACTTTTTGGAACAGGTACCGAAGAGTATGATGTTGAATGGAAATTCAGACGTGGCAACAGAACTGGTACTCATAACTTAACTACTGTGTGGAAAGGTTTTGTTAATTATTTAAACGAGGATTGGGAGATAAAACATGATAGTAAACGTGGTGAGGCATTCAAAGCCATAATGAGTGAGATAAACTGCTCTGCTTGTCAAGGAAAACGCTTCAGGAAAAACATCCTTGATGTCAGCTTTGACGGGATGAATATAAGTCAACTTTCTTCTAAAACAATCACTAATGCCATTGAATATTTCAGCAATATTCAAAAAGAAATAAATCCTGACACTTTTGCTATTTGCGAACAAATAATAGTTCAACTGATTACAAAACTAAAGCCTCTTGATGAGATTGGGCTCGGATATCTTTCCATCGACAGAACAACACAGACCCTTTCAGGTGGTGAAGCACAACGTTTAAGGATAGCAAGCCAACTGGTTTCGGATCTGTGTGGGCTCACCTACGTGCTGGATGAACCAACTCTTGGGTTACACCCGCGTGATACACAAAACTTAATGAAATCCATTCGAAAGTTAAAAGATAATGGAAATACCGTGATACTTGTTGAGCATGACCCTGATGTTATTTCACATGCTGATCATATTATTGATATGGGTCAGGGAGCCGGAGAAAATGGCGGAAAAATTATTGCACAAGGTAGCATAAATGATATAATCAAGAACCCTAAATCAATTACCGGTAAGTATTTATCAAAAGATAGACAAGAGATAATTAGACAAAAGATTAATAAACAAGAGAGAGAGCCTGGAGCAGGGATCAGTATCACAGGGGCATATGCAAATAACCTCAAAAACATTAGTATAAATATACCCGCCGGGGGAATTATAGCTGTAACCGGTGTGTCAGGAAGCGGGAAGACATCCCTTGCATTTGATGTGATCGCTGATTCTTTTAAAGCAGGCAGGGCTGTCAACTGCGATAACATCAGCTTTGCAAATATTGATAGCGTTGTGGTAATTGATCAGCAAAAGATCGGCACATCACCCTTAAGCACTCCGGCAACTTATACGGGTTTGTTTGATATAATACGTGATTTGTTTGCCCGGTTGGACGAATCAAAAGCCCGCGGCTTAAAAAAGTTACACTTTTCTTTTAATAGTAAAGAAGGGAGATGCCCTGCATGTAAAGGAATGGGAAATGTAAAAGTGAGCATGGATTTCCTTTCAGATGTTTGGGTAAGCTGCGATACATGTCATGGTAAGAGGTATAAAGACTCGATTCTTAAAATACGGTATAAAAATCTCAATATTAATGAGGTGCTTGAACTTGAAGTGAGTGAAGCTTACAATATTTTTGAGGATAACACTAAAATCAGAAAGATATTATGTGTGCTTAGAGATATCGGATTAGGATATCTTAAACTCGGTCAGTCCACCAGTACCTTATCCGGCGGAGAAACACAGCGCTTAAAACTGGCATCCGAACTGATCAGGGAATTCTTAGACAATTGTCTGTTTATCTTTGATGAACCTACAACAGGCTTGCATATGCAGGATGTCGAAAAATTAATTGCTGTGTTTAACAAACTGGTAAATAATGGTAATACCGTTTTGCTTGTTGAGCACAACCTCGAAATAATTCGGACATCGGATTGGATTATTGACTTAGGACCTGAAGGTGGGGATAAAGGTGGTGAGGTTGTTTACAGTAGCATATCTTCTAAAATAGTAAAATGTAATAAATCTTATACAGGGAAGGCTCTAAGTAATAAGCACTAATAAATAAATACAATTTCCCTTGCGTCTTCGCGTGAGATTTTTTATCGCTAAGGCGCAAAGCCGCTCCGCATAAATTATAAACTTGCGAATATTAATTAACTTTACCTATTACGTTATACAAATAATGCCTAATCATATTTAAAATTCCATAAATGAATGATTTAATGAATATTGCTTAATTTTATATGAATTTTTATTATATTTGCCTTGATGAGTTGATTTACCAGAAATTTTATTCTTCCTAAAACAATTGCTTATAAAAGTATGAAAATTGAATACACTATTTAATCATCTTAAAAAGCACTAAAATGAAAGATTTAAAAAAATCACTTAAACGATTTGGGCCATTGTTAGGTATTATTTTATTAATCTCACTCGGCTGCAAAAAAGAGGATAACAACGAAAGCATTCCCTCAACTAATCCTCCTGTATATGAAAATGGAGAGGGTGAGATAGGAGCAATCGGTGGAATTATCACAATTACTGATTCCACATCACCCATTAAAGGAGCTTATGTTGATATTCCCGAAGGAGCTTTATCCGAAAAAGTAAACATTAAAATCTCAGAAGCACCGGCAGGTATTGAGTTTGTTATGAATCCTCAAATGAAGCTTATTAAATTTGAACCTGAAGGTTTGATTTTTGATAAACCTATTAAAATTAAAATTCCTTACTCTAACATCGTTGTTACTGATAAAACGTATATCTTTCATTACGACGATAAATCATTTGAAATAACTCAAATGCCTAAAATCAGTATTGACCAAACTAATAAGCTGGTAGTTGGAGAAACCAATCATTTTTCATATTACACAGTGTGGAATCAGGATGTTTGCATTTTTCAGGAGATGTTGAAAATAAACAATAAAATTGGGCTAAGTCTTTTTATAGAAGATATGAAAGACATTCCAACAAATCCCGACTATAATAACCTTAACCAAATTGATAATGCATGGGATGCAGTACTTAACGGCCCCTCACCTTTATATATGGTATTTATTGCAGATCTGTATACGGAAAATTCATTCTGGCAGCAGCCGGTATCTTCATTAAGGCTTCATATTAAAAGAGCAATAACAGGGGTGTCAGGTCAAAAAGCGCAAATTTTCCTCTATGGAGGAAGTACATATTTTTATGAAACAGAAGCTTTGAGCGAACCT
>JAIOTT010000367.1 GCA_021106655.1 Bacteroidales bacterium | reverse complement strand
TCAAACCAATCCACATCATTGAACTCAGCGTAGAGATGATTGTCTCCATAAATATTGGCTTCAAAACATGTGTCGTTCGAAATAGGTGCTGCCTCATCATAAATCTGGTTTAATTCCAGCTCGTTGGCAGTGAATCCCACACAGAACAAGTATGTCTCTTCGTTATATGCATCATTGTACTCATCTTCAACAACGATCAAATAAGTTCCCGGACTGACCACAGCATTTGAGAAAACATCCTGGCCAATATTTGCATTATTAATCCTGTCATTAGCAATGAGAGTCAGAACATTATTGATGTATTGGTAAATCCCAACATCCAGGTCTAAATTATAAGGCACTGAGGTTACAGCAACCTCTAATACTCCAAATTCGCTTACTTGTACTTCAAACCAATCCACATCATTAAATACAGTATAAGTATGGTTGTCTCCATAAATATTAGCTTCAAAACATGTGTCAGTTGCGATAGGAGCTGCCTCATCCCACTCCTGGTTTAATTCCAGTTCATTAGGAGTAAAGTTCACGCAGAATGTATAAGTCTCTTCATTAAAAGCATCATTGTATTCATCTTCAACACTGATCAAATACGTTCCAGGACCAACCACGGCGTTTGAGAAAATATCCTGGCCACCATTGGCATTATTATTCCTGTCATTAGCAATGAGAGTAAGTACATTATTGATGTACTGGTAAATCCCAACATCCAGATCCAAATTAACAGGTACGGAAGTAACAGCGACCTCTATTACTCCAAATTCGGTCACCTGCACCTCAAACCAATCTACATCATTGAATACAGTATAAGTACGATTGTCTCCATAAATATTGGCTTCAAAACAAGTGTCTGTTGCAATAGGTGCTGCCTCATCCCAAACCTGGTTTAATTCCAGTTCATTAGGAGTGAAGGTCACACAGAATGAATAAGTATCCTCATTAAAATCATTATTGCTTTCTTCATTAACACTGATCAAATAAGTTCCCGGACTGATCACAGCATTTGAGAAAATATTTTGGCCACCAGAGGAATTGCTATTTCTATCATCTGCAATGAGAGTAAGAGTATTATTGATGATTTTGTATATTCCAACATTCAGATCCAAATTAATAGGCACAGAAGTAACGGCTACCTCTAATACCCCATATTCGCTTACTTGCACTTCAAACCAATCCTCATCGTTGTATACCGTATAAGTATGGTTGTCTCCATAAATATTAGCTTCAAAACATGTGTCTGTAGCGATGGGTGCTGCCTCATCCCAAATCTGGTTAAGTTCCAGCTCGTTGGCAGTAAAGTTCACACAGAATGTATAAGTTTCTTCATTAAAATCATTATTGCTTTCTTCATTAACACTGATCAAATAAGTTCCCGGGTTGATCACGGCATTAGAGAAAATATCCTGACCACCAGAGGAATTACTATTCCTGTCATCTGCAATGAGAGTGAGGACATTATTGATGTATTGGTAAATCCCCACATTCAGATCCAGGTTATTAGGAACAGAAGTAACTGCCACTTCCAGTACACCGGAATTGACCACTTGCACTTCAAACCAATCCACATCATTGAATACTGTATAAGTATGATTATCTCCATAAATATTGGCTTCAAAACATGTGTCCGTGGCAATAGGTGCTGCCTCATCCCAAACCTGGTTTAATTCCAGTTCGTTAGGAGTAAAGTTTACACAGAATGTATAAGTTTCTTCATTAAAATCATTATTGCTTTCTTCATTAACACTGATCAAATAAGTTCCCGGATTGATCACGGCATAGGAGAAAACATTCTGACCAGGAGCGGAATTGCTAGTCCTGTCATCTGCAATGAGAGTCAGAGTATTATTGATGATTTGATAAATCCCAACATTCAGATCCAGATTTAAAGGTACAGAAGTAACCTCCACTTCCAATACGCCGGAATTGGCCACCTGCACTTCAAACCAATCCACATCATTAAATACTGCATAAGTATGGTTATCACCATAAATATTAGCTTCAAAACATGTGTCTGTAGCAATAGGTGCAGCCTCATCATAAATCTGGTTTAATTCCAGTGCATTGGCAGTACAAGTCAAGGCCATGTCATAGGAATCAGTATCGGAGAAACTATTGTTATTTTCATCCTCAACCAGGATCAGGTAGGTTCCCGGGTTTACAACCGCATTGGAATACATATTCATGCCACCAGAGGCATTGCTAGTCCTGTCATTTGCAATGAGGGTCAGAACATTATTGATTACTTGATATATTTCGACATTAAGATCGAGAATAACAGGTACAGAAGTAATCTCCACTTCCAGTACGCCTGATTCAGTAAATTGAATTTCATACCAGTCAACGTCTCCAACTATTTGAATGTATGCTGATAATTGCTGGCCGCAGGTAACAGTCGCGGCTTCCATATAGGTGTCATTTGGCTCAAAAGGATCCTGTCCAAATATAGGGTTAATGCCGCTTGCAAGAAGTAATAAGCTGATTATGTAAATTTTTACTTTCATATACTTAAATTTTAGGTAGGTAGTTACTCTTACGATTTTCACTGAAACTCGCCTCATTTTTTTATTTTAGATGGTTTTGTGAAGTTTTTCCCATCCACTGTAATAGGGTGGATAGCCCTTTAATCTAATCCGGCACTTATATTATTATATAAATTATTAAATCTTTGTCGTGAAATATAACACTCTCAAATAAATAATAAACACATTGAATACAAATATACGATTCTTTTTTTATGTAAAATAAATAAATCAAAAAAACCGATCAACGTTATTCAGGCATGGTCAACCCGTGACTTGCACCCCACAACCTTTCCTGTCATTTTAATTATAGTATCAGCTATTTCAATTATTGAAGAAATTCAAGGTAGTTTTCAGGAGTAATAGTTTTTATTATTGCATTAGGATATGCGTTTGAAAATGTTTTCGGAATTTTGATTTTTTTATTTGATCTCCACTTGAATTCAAATGCATTGATTTTATCATCCCTATCTTCGATGTAATCTATTTCCTGTTGTTGAGTAGTCCGCCAGAAATATCTATTTACAAATTTGTAACTGTTATTAAGAAATTTTAATCGTTCGTTCATCAGGAAGTTCTCCCATAATGCACCTTTATCTGTTCTTAATTCTAGTTTGTTAAAACTTGATAATATTGCATTTCGAACTCCATTATCATAGAAATAGATCTTTCTTGATTTTTTAATTTCATTACGGACATTTCTGCTAAATGCTCTTAGTCTGAATATTACATATGCTTTCTCAAGTAAATCGATGTATCTTCTTATTGTCAGCTGATCAACACCAATGGTTTTTGACAACTCATGATATGAAACTTCAGATCCAATTTGTAAAGCTAATGCTTCCAACAATAACTCAATGATTTCAGGTTTACGAATATCCTGAAATGTGTATATATCCTTGTATAAATAGCTGCCAACCAAATTATATAGAATTTTAATTTCATTCCCCGGATTATTAATTACATCAGGATACATACCATAAAGAATTCTGTTTTCCAATAATCTTTTTTCGGTATTTGAATCTGAATGATTAATCAACTCATAAGTTGACATTGGAAGCAATAGAAACTCATATTTACGACCAGTTAAAGGTTCTCCTATTTCATTGGATAGTTCAAGCGCTGATGATCCTGTTACAATCAGTTGAACATTTTCAATCTTATCTTTAATTAGTTTTAGAGTAATTCCCATATTTTTTACGCGCTGGGCTTCATCAATCATAACAACCTCAGCATCTCCAATTCTACTCTTTAATTGATCTGAAGTGACATCTGTTAGGTCTTTTCTGATATCCGGTTCATCACAATCCATATACAGAACTTTCTTTTCAAGGTTTTCAGAAAGCATATTCAAAAGAGTTGTTTTTCCAACTTGCCTCGGACCAAATATCAATATTGCCTTGCCTTTAAATAGATTCTGTTTAATTGTATGAAATAATGTTCTTTGTATCATAATATTTTTTTACAAAAATACAAATTTACAAGAGTATAATCAAGAAATATTATAATTATTTTAGATTATAATCAAGATATTCTCAAGTTCTTGTCTGTTTTACCATAATCATATTAGCACATCAACATATTATCACATTAGCATATTTTCGAATTATCAAGGCATGAGATTATGAGACACAAGATATGAGATAATTATGGATTATGAATTACGTTCTTTAACCTGCAACTTGCAACTCGTGACCCGCAACCCGCAACTCGTGACTCGTAACCCGCAACCTTCTTCTCATTTTTAAATTTTCAAATTGGCACATTTTCAAATTAGTCGAGGTAAATCCCCGACCCAATAAAATAATCTATACCCGGGATCTTAATCACCCATGCTAATTTGGTTTCTTCCTGGCTGGTGACGGGGTTGTTCCAGTAGTATTCATAATATCCTTCACCATGGTTTTTGGTAACATCCAACAGATCACGAATAACATAATTGCCGTGGGAGTCCTGGTAATCATAAAGGTCTTGTCCCTGAAGATTCTTTTGTATGCCATGGGCTACATTAACGCACTCAAAATCATAAATGAAAAAATAACCCGACTGATTATCAAAGAAACGTATGTGATCAATAAACTTCCTGCAAAACTCAACTCTATCAAGCGTGTCAGTGTAATAGTTTTCAAATACGCCGGCTATTCCTTCAGCCGCTGTGCGTGTTGATTCAATTACTATTTTTTTGTTAGCATCAGCTTGCTCATAATACTTTTCAGATTGATCCTCATAAAAGCCTGCTCCTATGAAAAACTCTGCAGCTGGAATGCTTTTAACAAAACTTAGTTTTCTTTCAATATTGTTGGTAACGGGGTTCTCGAAAAAGTACTCAACAAAACCATAACCAATATATTTAATGGTTGATACCATCTCCCGAACATAAAATTTCCCATTTGCATCCTGTACATCGTATCGATACTGTCCGGTTAATTCCGGTTTGGCTGCATCTATTATCATCCATGCATTATATGATTCGATAAAAAAGTAACCAGCGTCATCATTAAAAAAACGAACAGGCATGACAAATGCCTGACAAAATTGCGCTCGGGATGCACTGTCAGGTATCATGTCAGAGAAAACGGTTTCGAAACCAGTAGCTACATTGGTGGTGTTGATCTGTACTATTGCTTTATCAAGTTCATATTGAGAAACTTTGTCGTAATTATGGATGTATTCTTCCTTGGTACAGGCGGAGAGGAGGACTGCCAGTGCTATTAGGATTTTGCTAATTGATGATGTTGTTTTCATAATGACTTGGTTATTACTTGTAAATGACTAAAATGAGCTAGAATTTCAAATGACTAAAATTGATTTTTTAGTCACTTTAGTCACTCGTAATTTTAGTCACTTTCTTTCAGCAATAATACAAAAAAATAGATATAAACGGTAGTCTCAGCCTTAGCCTTTTTTTTATTATCTTTATCATTCATAATTTTATACTTTTCGTGAAACTTAGTGTCTTAGTGCTTTACTGGCAAAAGAAAAGATAGCCACAAAGTCTCAAAGTCACGAAGAATCACAAAGAAAGACATATTTATTAAAGAAATACTCTAATTTACATAGGTATTTTAGGCCTGATATTTGATGAGAGAGGTGTTTAGGTAAAAGGTTTAAGGTATAAGGGGGTTTAGTCCTTTTTTCCAAATTTAATTATATGAATGTTACAGAATTAAAAAATAAACACAAGCGAATTTGTGATCATATAAATGAAAAGCAAATAAAATCTGCTCTTGATATTTTAAAGCAATTGATTGATCTTTCAGAATTCGGTGATTACAAACGACAATGGGAGAAACACAATGAGACCTATGCGAATATCATAAAATATTCAGCCATGGGTACTGAAGACCCTCAACGCCAGACAATTTATAATCGTTTACTTGTTTCCATACTTGAGCTATCTGATCTTGTTATTCAAAAGATTTTTACAAATACCACAGGCTATCATACCTATAGATTAAAGCATAAGCTTGAGAAAGAAATCCGGCTGACTAAAGATGAAGCTTCAAAAATCATTGATAATCTGGCATTTAATCAGGAGCTTGCTGAAATGCTCAAGGATACAGTAATATCTTCTGAAACACATAATGAGAGCGATACAAATTCCCGCCAAAATCTTCTGCTTAACGTATTTAACAGGATATGGCTTGCTGATAAATTCGATGAAGGAAATATAGTATTGGTCCGGGGTATTATTAAACTGGATTTTCCGTGGTATGAAAAATGCATTTTTGTCAGTGCTCTTACTCTTAGCCTGCAGAGATGTTTTGATATTGCCAAAATTGAACTCTTGCTTGAGTTTTATGAGCATGGTGAGGATCAGGTTCGACAGCGTGCACTTGTGGGATTGTTATATGGATTATCAATTTATGATGAGCGTTTACAGTATTATCCTAAGATTACTAAAAAGCTAAGCCTCTATGCAGATAATGAACAAATTTCAAACGATATAGAAACTGTGATTATTCAGTTCGTTAAATCAAGGGAAACGGAGAAAATAACTAAAAAATTCACCGAAGAAATCGTTCCGGAAGTCATTAAGATCACTCCAAAATTAAAAGACAAACTGGACCTTGACAATATTTTATCAAAGGACTTTTCTGAAGATAAAAATCCTGAGTGGGAAAAGTTTTTTGAGGATTCACCGGGTATTTACGATAAACTGGAAGAATTTTCCAGACTTCAAATGGAGGGTTCTGATGTCTTCCTGAGCGCTTTTGCAATGCTCAAACATTTTAACTTTTTTAATGAAATGGCTAATTGGTTTAAACCATTTCATGAGGATGAAGAAACAGTAAAACAGTCGCTTGAAGGACAAACTGCCAATATAGATTCAGGCCAGTTTATTGAGGGAATTGATAAATCTGCCTTTCTCTGTAATTCTGATAAATACTCTTTTTGTTTGAATGTCAGGCAAATGCCTGAAGCTCAAAAAGCAATGATGATGGAACTTTTTAATGCTGAACTCGAAGCTATGAAAGAGATTGCTGAAGAAGAGAATATTCTTAACGCATCTGAAAAGAATAACAAAATATTTACCCAGTATATTCAGGACTTATACAGGTTTTATAAACTGTATCCTCTGAAAAATGAATTTGATGATATCTTCAGTAAAGACCTTAAAATTCATGAAACATGGTTTTTTAGTGCTGTTATAAATGATAAAAAGATATTGTGGAACATTGCACAATGTTATTTTGAAAGAGATTTCTTTGAAGAAGCCCGGGCAATCTATATCCGACTCAATAATGAAGGAGATAACACTTATGAAGTTTTTGAAAAAATTGCATATTGTAATCAAAGACTTGGAAATATTAAGGAGGCATTAGATTTCTACATTAAAGCTGAATTGTTTGATACCAACAGACTGTGGTTACTTCAAAAAATAGCACTTAGCTATAGAAAACTCAAGGATACTGGAAACGCTATTAAGTATTACAAGGAAGCTGAAAAACTTGCTCCTGAAAATATTTTTATACAGGTCTCTATCGGGCATTGTTATCTTGATCTTGAGAATTATGAAGATGCCCTCAACTATTATTATAAAGTAGAACTACAAGATCCATCAAATATAAAAGTATTAAGGCCTTTGGCATGGTGCTCTTTTATTCTGGGTAAACTTGACGTTGCACAAAATTATTTAAATAAATTGATAGGTAAGGAAGCAAATAAATATGATTTTATGAATATGGGACACCTTGAATGGTGCATGGGGAATAAAGAAGCAGCAATTGAGAATTACGTAAAAAGCATTCAACAGAAAGATAATACCTTCGAACACTTTATGAATGGTTTTAAAGATGATGAAAAATATTTGCTGAAAAATGGTGTTGATGAAAATGATGTTCCGTTAATGATCGATTATTTACAATATAAACTTGAAGAATAGCCGTTAATTCGCGAATAAAAAATAGCCACAGATTACACTGATTAACACAGATAAGAAATTCCTCTGTTTGTGGCAGAGAAAAACAGGCTACAAAAAAAAATAAAATATGAACAATCAGAAGTCCTACACCGTTTCCGGCAATATCGTTGATATTGTCAATAAGGAGATCTTTCAGGGAACAATAACAGTTGAAGGCAATAAGATAATTAGCCTTAAAAAAGAACAAACCGGTAGCACAAAATACATTGCCCCCGGCTTTATTGATGCCCATGTACATATTGAAAGCTCGATGTTGTTACCATCTGAGTTTGCCCGTCTGGCAGTAATTCATGGCACTGTTGCAACAGTTTCTGATCCTCATGAAATAGCAAATGTACTGGGTATTGATGGTGTGAAGTTCATGATCAATAATGGTGACAAAGTTCCCTTTAAATTTTACTTTGGTGCTCCATCCTGTGTTCCGGCAACACCCTTTGAAACTTCAGGAGCAAGTTTGGGGCCTGAAGAAGTTGAAGAGTTACTGAAAATGAATAAAATAAAATACCTGTCTGAAATGATGAACTTCCCCGGTGTTTTATTTGGTGATGAGGAGGTGAAAAAGAAATTAGATGTCGCAAAAAAATATAATAAGGTGATTGATGGCCATGCTCCCGGATTAAAAGGCGATGATGCCAAAAGATATATTGAAGCAGGTATTTCTACTGATCATGAGTGTTTTACGATAGAAGAAGCGCTTGACAAGATTTCTTATGGTATGAAAATTCTTATTAGAGAAGGAAGTGCTGCCAAAAATTTTGATGCATTGATAGAATTATTGGACAATCATTCTGATCAAATTATGTTTTGTTCTGACGATAAACACCCTAACGACCTGGTAGATGGACATATCAATCTATTGGTAAAAAGAGCAATCGCAATGGGCTATGATCCTGTTAAAGTTTTGAGGACATGTATCTATAACCCTGTGATGCACTATGGACTGGATGTAGGATTATTACAGCAGGGAGACAATGCTGATTTTATTGTGCTTGATAACCTGGCTGACCTGAATATACTTGAAACTTATATTGATGGAGTTAAAGTGGCTGAAGATGGAAAGAGTCTTATTCCTCATATTAATGAATCAACACCAAACAATTTTAAGGCAACCAAAATTTCAGTTGAAGAGATTAAAATAGCACCCACTGATGATTCAATAAAAGTAATTAAAGCTTTTGATGGACAGTTGATTACAGAATCAATTTCTGTCAAACCAATGGTAGAGAATGGAAATATTGTGAGCGACATCCAAAATGATATCCTGAAATTGGTAGTAATGAACAGATATGAAGCAGCTCCTCCCGCTATAGGATTCATAAATAATTTTAATTTGAAACAAGGTGCCATGGCATCTACAGTGGCTCATGACAGTCATAATATCATTGCAGTTGGAACATCAGATGAAGAAATTGTTAAAGCTGTTAATCTTTTAATTGAAACCAAAGGTGGTGTTTCCGTGGTTAATGGAGAATATAATTCAGTTTTACCACTTGCTGTTGCAGGCTTAATGTCGGCTGATAATGGTTTTGAAGTTGCCGGTAAATATGATATGCTTGATAAAAAAATTAAAGAGATGGGAAGCAAATTATCTGCACCCTACATGACTTTATCATTTATGGCCCTTCTGGTGATACCTGCACTAAAGCTAAGTGATAAGGGATTATTTGACGGTAATAAGTTTGAGTTTACAGCAGTATAAAAAACTTAAAACTTACTTCCTGTCTTTGAATTTTATTTTATGCTATTTTCTTCCAGGCTTTTTTGCCTGTCAACAACTTTTTGTAATTCCTCATTAAAGAGCTGCTCAAATTTCACTGCATCGAAAAGCTCACTATAAGTTCCGCCAGAAGACAGTTTAGAATTCATTTTATCTACTATAGCTCTTTTGCTTACTTCTATTGCAATATCAGCCTTGTAATTGCCACTTTTCAACTGAGTAGATTCTTTACAAATAATGGTATAATCTGTAAGTTCCTGGGTTAAAACTTCTTTTATCTTAGCATTAATTTTAGGGATAAAGATCTCTTTAAAATTTTGTTTTTTTCCCATGACCGACTGATCAATAAACCTTGAAGTAGCCGACTGTACAACAGAACTGATTGCAGAAACAACAGCTTTTTTAGAATAAAGCAGTGCTTTGTCTTTAGCAAGGGTCTCATCAGTATCAGTCGCTGAAGTAGTTGCTCTGAAGTAGTCTGTTGTTGTTTTAAAATCAGCTGCATAGCAGTCCATTTTAACTTCTTGTTTCTGGTTTGAAGTTTCTGATCCTTCAAGAATTTTGCATCCGCTTATGCCTATCAAAATTGATAGAAATGTAAATATTAAAATGGGTTTTGTCTTAATCATAAATGTTGTTTTTTTCTTAATTTCTGTATATCTATATATCTGTACACCTGTATGTCTTTTTTTTCTACTTACAGACACACGGCCGTGAGGCTCTATGCTATCTATCCTTTCGTCTGATCCGCAACTTTCTGCATTAGTTTCTTAATTTCTTCTGCATCACCAATGAAATTATCCTTTATCAAATTCATGTTTTCATCGAACTCAAAAACATAAGGAATACCAGTTGGTATATTGAAGCTGATAACTTCATCTTCAGGCATATCTTTAAGATATTTCACCAAAGCTCTTAAGCTGTTTCCGTGAGCTGCAACTAACACTTCTTTGTGTTTTTTTAGTGCTACAGAGATTTCATTTTCCCAATAAGGGACTATCCTTTTTACTACATCAATCAGGGCTTCAGTTCCAGGAGTGGCTTCTTTTTCGAGTCCCTGGTAGCGTGGATCAAATTGTGGATGCCTGGGATCATCATCAGCCAAAGGTTCAGGGGGTATGTTAAAGCTTCTTCTCCATAACAACACCTTTTCATCACCAAATTTTTTGGCCTTTCAATTTTATTTTAACCCTGCAAAATAACATAATTCTTCTTATTTT
>JAIOTT010000166.1 GCA_021106655.1 Bacteroidales bacterium | reverse complement strand
CAAATAATCAAATTCACAAACCTCAGACTAAAAGTTTAGCCATTGAGCAATTGAACAATTGCTCAATGGTTCGATTGCTCTATTGCCTGTGCTGAAAGGAAGTCGAAGCATTCGATTGTTCGGAAATGAATTTATTTGTATCAGGGACGCCACCCCCAAAGAATAAAGGGGTGGCGTCCCTTTTACAATTGAACCATTATTAAACTGTACGGATAAAGATATTCTTACCAGCACTAGATTTTTTACGCAGTTATGATTTACGCCTTACATATAGCCGTATTCCTTATAAAACTTTCTGATAGCATCGGAAAGCTCTTCGAAAGCAACATAATGCTTAGTGCAACCACTTCTTGAGCAGATAGAAACCCGACCACCCATCTCAAGCACAAACGGCACCATAGGTGCGTGGCATAGATCACATTCTTCAGTATGCTCAAGAGGTTTATTACAATGAGGGCAATAAAATTTAGCGATCTCATCATTAGGGATTTCAATATCACTAACATGATCATAACATCCATAAGTAGAGCATAATCTAACTATACCCCTGTTATTGCTTATCTCAATATTAAGCTTAATGCTTGGCTTATTATTCAATAAATTTTCATGGTCCATCAATGAAGTTCTGCAATGCGGACATTTTACGTTAACTGATATTACCTTATTCATCTTTTACCTCCTTAATACAATTTTTATTCACAAAATACTAACACTCAGAACGGGGACAAGATACGACTATTTTACTTCACGCAGATAGAAAATCTGATTATTTGAATAAAATAGAATTAGTATAAATTAGACCCCAAGAAGTACTTTAAGTGCCTTGAGTATTTAAAGTGTCTTAAGTTATTTAACTTTGAAACGTCATTTTTATAACTTTAAATACTTAAAGTACTTTAAATACTTTAAATACTCTAAATACTTCTTAGTTATGCACGAGTTATCGATTGTAATGAACATAGTTGAAATTGTTGAGGAAAATTTACAGCAAAGTGGAGCAAAAGCTGTTACGGAGATTGAGCTGGAGATAGGATCTTTATCAGGAGTAGTTATCGAGGCTCTGGAATTTGCATTGGAAGAAGGAATAAAAAATACTATACTTGAACATGCCAGGAAAAATATTATAAAGATCCCCGGAAGGGCAAGATGCAATAAATGCTCTCACGAATTTGATGTTGATGATCTTTTCACACCCTGCCCGGAGTGTTCTAGTTTTGATTCAACAATAATGCAGGGAGAGGAACTTCGTATTAAATCAATAGTTGTTGAGTAATAGCTCGCAAGTGGCAGTGGCAGTAACAGTAGCAGTAACAAGAGGCAGTTAGTAATTTGCTATGCGTAATTTACCCTGCGGATGTAATTCACTTCGTGTAATTCATAGTAATTTGCTTCGCGTAATTTACTTCGTGTCATTTTAGTATGCTCTGACAACGTAATGACAACGTAATGACTACCTAATAACAATCGAATTACGATTGGATGGTGCACTCTAGTTTTTAAGGCACCGGGCAGAAACTCCGAACGACTTATAGTTGTTAGCCCGGTTTACAGTGGTAAATTCGAAGAACATTATCCGGTAGAAGGCGTGTGAACTATAATACTCCGTAGAAGTCCATAGGTAACCGTAGTAGCCCAAGTAAGCGAACGAGCCATTGTCGCGTCGGCGGCCACCAGGCAAAGCTGTAAAGCCACTGCTATTTGTTGCCCCATTATTTGGTGAATACCAATGAGTTGTTCCTGTTTCTTTTAAATTCCCGCCGATATCTGAGCCTCGCCATCCGTAAGAGTCCCATACCACAGAAGGGTATCCATATTGACTGTCAACTTCTCCTTCCAGAATTTTCCACTCCTCATCACCTGGTAAATGCCAGCCGCCTGGGCATATTCCCTGCACACCACTAGGAACACTATCGCTGCTTGCCTCGCCGTTCATAGCAGCAGGCCAGTTATATAAAACCCCATAGGTTTGATAATTGCTTGTTGCTTTTGCGGCCACTACATCCGTACCCTGATAATCAAATACATAAAAATGTGGTATTGTGTCTGAGCCTAAATTTCCTGGGAGAACAGAAGGTAAATATGCCAGATTTTCGGCCATCCAGCACTGATTGCCGATCTGGACTGCCTGGTAAACATGATTATCCCGTGCATCAGTAAAGGTTGAAGGACATGGTGTGTTAACATTAATATAATTAAATTTAGTTAATGTATCTGAACCATAGGGATTTGTTACTGCTAGCGAAACTGTAAAAATACCTGTGGAACTATATGCATGAGAAGGATTTTGTTGTGAACTGGTATCCCCATCTCCAAAATCCCATAGCCAGGTGTTTGGGCTATTAATAGATAGATCAGTGAAATTGACGCTTAAAGGCACTGTTCCTGTGGTGGGGTTGGCAGAGAAATTAGCAATCGGTGCAGAGCCTGTAGATATAAAATGGATCATTATTATTGTGTCCTGGATTGGTATGAAAGTATTTGTATCTGTCATTGACTGATAATATCCTACAGAACTTAATTGATCTCCATAAATAAAACTAAAACCACTTTTTGAATTACTTGATTTAATACGGGAAACTAAACTTTCTGTACCTGAGTATGAAATTTCAGATTCTTGATTTGTATTACCACCCAGGCAATACATTTTTATAGAGTATGTTTTTTTATTAAACGTAACATTCAAAATATAAAAACCTTCCCTTCCTGACATAAATGAAAATGTATGATTACCTGACAAATAATTGTCTGACATACTTAGAATTTCCTTACCACTAATATCATACACACACATACTTATCTGACCATATTCGGGAACACTAACATCAAAATTAGTACTCGACATGAATGGATTTGGATAGTTTTGTGATAAATTAAAATCCGGCAAACCAAACTGATTATCATATATTCCTGTAGTAAAATCCAAAACCAGTGTTGTATCAGGCCAATAAAGTGTCGTATCCCCACTTTGTGTAATATTTGTTACTTTTATACTATCAACCGGAACATTTGACGAATTAAAGCTAGCTGTGAAAGCCACACTTATAGTTGCTTTTTGTCCATAAATAATTAGCGGAAAAGTAACCATCAATAAAATAAAAGTTAGTCTTTTCATAATGCATTTTTTAATAAGCCTTGGCAAATATTAAATTAATTATAAGCAGTAAAGATATAAATAAATACCGAAAAGACAAAGAGTTGCGGGTTACAGATTGCAAGCTAATAATTACGAATTATATAGAACAAACAAACTTATACCTTAAACCTTATACCTACTACCTAAAATATTATCTTTGCACTAAAATTATCAAACAACAACAATCATATAAAAGAAAGGAAAAACCATGTGTGATACATGCGGTTGCGGACATCCTGAAGAAGTAAAAATGAACATCCCGGGTGAAGAAACCGGATCTGACCATAATCACGACCATAATCATAGCCATAGTCATGGAGATGATGAACATAGCCACAGCCATCAGCATGGCCATAGTCATGACTATCAACATTCGCATGATCATTTACACGATACTGATCATGCACACAACCATCATGAGCATGACCACGACCATAGCCATGGCACAAAGATTCAACTTGAAACAGATATTTTGCAAAAAAACAATCTTCTTGCCGAGAGGAACAGAGGTTTTTTTGATGCAAAAAATATTTTCTGTTTAAACCTGGTTAGTTCACCCGGATCAGGAAAAACCAGTCTGCTTGAAAAAACAATCAAGGATATTGGCGACAAGTTAAATTTTTTCATCATCGAAGGTGACCAGCAAACTATGAATGATGCTTTTCGTATTAAGAATGCCGGTGCACCTGTTATACAAATAAATACAGGTAATGGATGTCACCTGGATGCTGATATGATTAGTAAAGCTGTAAAAAAGCTTGAAGTAACTGATAACTCTGCTCTGATAATTGAGAATGTTGGAAACCTGGTTTGTCCGGCATTATTTGATCTTGGAGAATCAAAGAGGATAGTGATCATGAGTACTACTGAAGGCGATGACAAACCTCTAAAATATCCAACTATGTTTGAATCATCTGACATCTGCATTATCAACAAAACAGACCTCCTCCCCTATGTGGATTTTAATATGGAAAAAGCAAAGGAACATGCCATGAAAGTTAATCACCATCTGAAATTCTTCGATATCTCAGTAAAGACAGGTGAAGGGATGGATGAGTGGTATGAGTGGCTGCTCGCTAGTTCGAAGAATGCTGAATGATTTAGGAAGTCATTAGTTAGTCATTAGGTAGTCATTAGGTAGTCATTGAATTGTATAATACCTAAATGACAACCTAATGACGCGAAGCTAATGACGCCCGAAGGGCAAATGACACGAAGTTAATGACACGAAGTGCAAATTACAATCCCAAAAACTGTATTCCTATACCGCTAAGCAAGATTGTTGCTCCGGCAATGGCATGTGAATATTTCTCCATTTTCCCTAGGGGAATAAATTTTATCCCATATGAAGAAATTAGTACTACACTAAGCATCGTTAAAATAGTTACTACAGAAAATACAATTGTAACCATGAGCATTCCCATCATGCTGCTCTTTGCAGCCGGGTACATAAGTATTGGAATAAGCGGTTCACATGGACCAAAAACAAAAATTGTAAATAATATCCATGGAGTTAGATTTTTCTTTCCCTCTTTATGAACATGCAAATGTTCTTCTCCATGAATATGTTCGTGAACGTGTTCGCTACCATTACTATGTACATGAATATGAGTATGAGGTTTATTTCTTATTGCTCTTTTAATTCCCCATATCATATATCCCAGGCCAAATGCAATAAATAGCCAGGCAGCAATATTCCCCCTGAATGATTCAAATATTTCAATATTTGAGATACCTAAGCCAAAAGCCACTCCAATTATCCCAAGAACGATGGAACTACCAACATGTCCCAGACCGCATAACACAGTTAGCCACGCTGTTTTAAACATTGACCATTTTCTTGCTTTCGACATAACAATAAAAGGGAGATAATGGTCAGGGCCGAATAAGGTGTGAAAAAAGCCTATAGAGGCGGCGGCTATTAAAAGTATTACTAATTCCTGATTCATTCAATTACTATTTATTCCGCAAATATATTAAAAAGATGTATAAACAATAAGCTTTCTTTTGTCATAAATTATTTTGCATTTTTCTTATCCAAGAATATCATACTATTGTTTTGCAATTTTAATAATATTTATACTTTTGTTATGAATTTTCAAAAAAAAACAGCCTTGTGACAACAAAAAAGTCCCTTCCTGAGAAAACTGTTGAACGCTTAAGTATTTACAGGCGATCACTGATGGAATGCCTCTCAAAAGGAAAGAATTATATTTATTCGCATGAAATAGCAAAGCTCCATCATATCACTTCTGTTCAGGTAAGAAGAGATATTATGTTAATTGCTTATACCCGAAAAATAACTAAGGGATATAATGTGAAAGAACTAATTGATCTTATTGGAAATATAATTGACACTGAATCGGGGCAAAACATAGCAGTATTAGGGGTTGGTAACCTTGGGAGAGCATTATTAGGATATTTCAAGGGGAGAAGAACTAAGTTGACAATTATGGCTTGTTTTGATGTGAACCCTAATAAAGTTAAGCGACATTTTTCCGGAGTAGAGTGTTATCACATGGATAACTTAGATGAGATAATAAAAAAGAAAAAAATATCTATCGGAATAATTACTGTCCCTCCTGAAAAAACAGTCGAAGTTGCAAAAAACCTTGTAGAATCCGGAATAAAGGGAGTTCTTAATTATTCATCAACAAAAATTTCTGTACCGGATAATGTATTTTTAGAAGAATTTGATATGACAAGCTCCCTTGAAAAAGTTGCATATTTTGCAAAGAACATAGAAGAAAGTACTTAGAGTACTTAGAGTACTTAGAGTACTTAGAGTACTTAGAGTATTTAAAGTACTTTAAGTTATAATAAACAATGGTAGTGAAATTACAGATACCTGGCGTTCTTATAGGTGCCACGCACTTTTTCCACTTCTATTTTAAAGCAATATCCTAACATCAGCTCATGGCTGCCACTACTACCTGCAGTACCCATATCAGAAGTTGTAATATCATAGGAATAACCAATCCTAAAATCTCTATATTGCATACCAAATATAACTGCTACTGCATCCTCTACGCGGTAACTAATACCACCCCAGTACTTATCATTGAATATCATCAGTGTGCTTATATCATACTGTGCAGAATACCAGTCTGTTTTAACAAGAACTGACGGATTGACAACCAAGCCTGAACTTCCTGACACTGAAATATTATAACCTGACATCATATAATAATGAGTCTCATTCATTGTTTCAGCACTACCGATAGTGCCGCCAGCCTGTGTTAATAAGGAAGCAGATACCCCGGCATAAAATTTATCAGGTATCTGATAATATATGCCTCCGGCATAATCCGTAAGAAAGACACTTTCCTCACCTTTGCTCATGAACACCGGATCACCATCATCAAGCAATTTGAATTTAGAAAAATCAACTGATTTATCGAGAAATCCAACCTGAGCACCGAAAGCCAGATTACCTTTACCGATATTGATTCTGTACGCATAGGTTAGCTTTGCTCCGGTATTTTTTTCAAAACCTAATTCATCATTGTAAATAGTAGCTCCTAGTCCGCCATGTAAGAATCTTACCGGGGAATCCAGTGATATCAGGAAAGTCCGGGGTGCAACACTGTTACCCTCAGGATCTTTAAAGCCTGCCCATTGCTGCCGAATGAGGCCGGTTGCACATATTGCTTTTTTACTGCCGGCATAAGCCGGATTCATCGCAAGCTTATTAAACATATTCTGGCTGAATTGAGCTTCCTGTTGACCAAAAGTCAAGGAAACAGACAATAAAAAGAATAGCAAAAAAGTAATATTTTTCTTCATAAGTACTTAGTTTATCTTTTATTCAAAACAAGCCTTTCTGTTTTCATCAACTTTCACAGGCCATGCGTCTTTATATCCCAATGTTTTAACTCTCTTGCTATATTGTACAGCTTCATCTCTGGTTTGGAATGCTCCGGTAACAAATCTTGTAATACCGTCCTTGCCTTTACATTTCTTAATATCCTCAAGATTGCTAAATTTACTCAGGCTAAGATTACCAGCACCAACCTGTACTGTGTAAACAGGGATAGTAGCAGTAGCAGTGGCAGTGGCAGTGGCAGTTGGTTTTGGTTGAGGTTTTGGTTTTGGTTTTGGCTTTGGTTGGGGTTTTGGTTTTGGTACCGTTGGTTTCACCGCTGCTTCTTGAGAGGTAATCACTGCTGCAAGAGTTTTATCTACTGCCTCAAAATCTTCGCTAATAACTCTGAATTCTGTACGTCGGTTTAGCTGATTTGCAACTGCCTGTTTTTTCCTTGAAGGCAATGATTTTATATAATCCTCTGTAAGTGTGGTACCAGCATTGAAAGTATAAATACCCCTAGTAACATCCTTTTTTAAAACTCTGGGTTGGTTTTCGCCATATCCAATCGCTTTCAATCTTTTGGGATCAATATCCCTGGAAATAAGATAATCAATTGCAGACTGTGCACGCTTCTGAGAGAGATCAAGGTTACTTTCCTCAGAGCCAACCATATCTGTATGAGAAAGCAATTCTATAACAATGTTCTCATTATCCATTAATATCTGCACAAGATTAGATAATGAATCACGGTACTGCGGTTTGATATTCCACCTAGCAAAATCGTAGAGTATCTCAGGTAGGACAATTGGTTTTCTTTCAATAGGGATTAATAAGAAATCCATTGTAAAATTCTTACTATTCTCAAGTGCTACCGTAGTAATTCTATCGCTTGCATTAAAAAAATCCTTCTTACTGATTTTAATCTCATAAGTCACAGCGGGAAGAATTTTTGTGCTATCAAAAAAGTACACCCCATCTATGCCGGATTCTATTTCCACTGCACTACCATCAGATCCTTCCAGATTTACTGTAACACTTTGTACTGATTTCAGGGTTTTCTCATCTCTGATCGTTCCTTTTAATGTATAAATCAGTGGAGGCAATACGAAATAATAAATATCATCACTGCCTCGGCCTCCTTTTCTATTTGATGTAAAATACCCTTCATCTTTAGCAGGGTGAAAAACAATACCAAAATCATCCCATGTAGAATTTACAGGATATTTGAGATTTTCAGGTTTTCCCCAATCACCATCTTTAGTCTTTTTTGCAACAAAAATATCATAGCTTCCCAAACCCAAATGACCTTTCGATGCAAAATAAAGTACAGTATCATTCCTCAAATATGGAAATTCATCCTTTTCAGCTGTATTAATCACTGGTCCAAGATTTTCAGGAGTTCCAAATGCTTTACTTTTCTTTGCTCTTCGCGCCACCCATATATCCATATCACCCTGTCCGCCAGGAAGGTTTGAACAAAAATACAAAGTGAGTCCATCATCACTGATTGAGGGGTGGATAGCATCAACTGATTCTGGTACTAATGGTAAAAGTTCAGCTTCCTTCCACCCTTTACCTTTTTTGGTAGAAGTATATATTTTACAGGCGAGGTCTTTTTTCTTATCAAATGCACATCTTGTGAAATACAAAGTAGAGAATCTTTTATTAAAACACGCAGGCCCTTCATTTGCGTTTGTGTTCACCATATCCTCCTTATCAAGAAGGGAAGGTTTTGACCAATTTCCTCTTCTATCCTTAGTAACGATAAATAAATCTTTAAAGCTCTGTCCTGTGCAATTATCAAGTTTGTTTCCTGATGCACCTTCCCTAGGGGATGTAAAAACTAATGATCTGGATTTCTTGTCGCCATATTCCGGGCACCATTCATTCTGTCTGAAATTAAGTTTTTTCTCATTT
>JAIOTT010000420.1 GCA_021106655.1 Bacteroidales bacterium | reverse complement strand
TGAATAAGATTAATAGTGCGCAAACCAAATCTAAGGGCTCGCTCATCAACAATTGTATTCTCAACCAATAAAGAAAAATGTAATCCATACAAAAACGCCTCACCCATCCCATTTGGCCACCATAGTTTTGGGTCAGGAATAATAATATTCAACGTAATATTATTTAAACCCGGAATAAGTGAAAAAGACTCATTGTCTCTATCAACTTGAATATTACCATTCAGTAATGAAAGTTTAATTTCACTTACCAAAGTATCGTCAGATTGTATTTCAACTTCAATAAAAACTATAGCAGTATCTTTTTTAATATTTTCCTGTAATACTCTGATATCGTTAATTTTCACATTATCCCATGCTGATAATACCACCGGCCTCCATATACCGGCAGTAACAAAACGTGGCCCCCAGTCCCATCCATAATGATAGGGAGCCTTACGTGTAAATCCTCTGATATCAGGCAAATCAAAACCTAAGCTGTCTCTTTTTGCTTTTTCAATTTTAATTGGAGAATAAAAAATTATCCGGAGTTCATTTTCACCCTTTTTAAGAAACTTCTTGCAATCGACTTTCCATGTTCTGAACATATTATCTGCGGCCAGGATCTTTTCATCATTGAGATAAATATCTGCATAAGTGTCCAGGCCCTTAAACTCCAGTTCTATATTATTTCTCTCCAACAAATTATCATTAACATCAAACAAGGTCAGGTATTCCCAATCCATGTTTTCTATCCACTGTAGTTTTTCTTCATTATTTCGATAAAAGGGATCACCTATGATCTGGTTCCTGTATAGGTCTGTATGCACACAACCCGGGACAAAGGCTTCATAAAACTCATTGCTCATTTCAGGGATTATGGTATTGGAAATAAGTCGAAATTGCCAGTTATCAGAAAGTTTAATATGCTGGATTTTAGCAGTTTGGTCGGAGCATGAGACAATAAATAAAAGGCCTAGGAGTAAATAAAAACAGCATACTTTATTTTGTATAAACTTATACATATCTATCATTATTAATATTCTCAATAGAACACATATGTTCATCGTAGCGTCCACGCTACGATGCTAATAATCTGCTTTCCATTTTTTATCTAAAAAGGAAACTCTTCCTCCAGGTCAACTTCCCTTATCTCATCACTTGCCTCAATTACTTTTGCCGTCAAATGTATGTCATTACCATCCACAAAAATAGCTTTATAGGGCAATGTTGGACATGCAAACTCACAAGCCCCGCACCCAACACAAATCTCAGTATCCACTTCCGGTATATGATGTCCCTTTTCATATGGAACCATTTGAACTGATTTTGTCGGGCAATGTTCGGAACATGCTCCACAAGCCGTATTCTCTGTAACAACTATACAGTTATCCTTAATAAATACCACTTTACCAATCTGGATTTTCTTTTTATCTTCTTCAGTAACAAGCAGTATTGCTCCACTCGGACAAACTTCAGTACAGCTTATGCAATCATAGTTACAATATGCAGTATGATAGTCCATTCGGGGCTGCATCATTCCATCAAAGCCAAATTCCAGAAATGAAGGTTGCAAAACCTGGTTTGGACAGACAGCAACACATAAATGACATGCAGTACAATAGGCTTTAAAATGATCAATGCTTAATGAGCCGGGAGCTGTGACATGAAATTTCTTATCCTCCGGAATTGTAGTAGCCAGACCGGGTTTTGGTTTATATATAGGTATAGAATCAAGTTTAGGTTTATCCTGACCTGACACTAATTTAGAAAACCCCAGTATACCTGCAGCCAGAAGCAAAGAGTTGTAAAGAAATTGTCTTTTTACCGGATCAGTTTTTTTCTCCGGTTTATTACTCCCAATCCTGTTATATGTTATACCATTTTCCGGACACACTATCATGCAATTATAACAAGAAATACATCTACTTACATCAAGGGTTGCATTTTCATAATCAATACACCCGGCTTTGCAAACATAACTGCATACACCACACTGAGTACATGCTGTCTCACTTATACTGATCCTGTAAAGTGATATTTTTGAGATAATTCCTAATACGGTTCCAACAGGACAAACAGTATTACAATATAACCTGCCCTTCTTTAATGACAGCCAAAAAATAAATCCCAGCATTAGCAGAGAAAATATTATAGATAAAGGATTATAATGCTTTACCTCTATACGGTATAATATATATTGATCAAAAGATTCAAATATCCCAACCAGAAAATTATTGATCCAGATAACTGGTGGGCGGAAAAGATTTAACGAGATCTTACCAAACAGGCTGTATGGATCAAATAAATTCAAAAGCAGTATGCTACCACTCAGGATAAATACAAGAATTATTAATAATACAGAATATCTGATCCACGAGTGTGGTTTCAAGTATTTAAAAATTCTTTTTTTCCGGCGGCCTCTTTTAGAAATATTACTGATGATATCCTGTAATGTTCCAAGCGGGCAAACCGATGAGCAATAAACCCTGCCGAAAAGCAGTGTAATTATTACTATAAAAATGAAACCCGCAGCAGAAAAGCTAATAAGATTGATAAACTTTAATAGTGATGGAACAAACTGGAGGTAGAGAACGGTGCTAATAAACTGGAATGCTAAAGAAAAGGTAAAATCAAGAAATAGAAATAGGGTACAGACAAAAAACGAAAGAGAAACCCAAACTCGTATCTTTTTCAGCAGTTTCCACTTCATGAACCTATAACATTATCTTTTTAATATTAAGGCTCTTAAGATCCATTTTCCCCACACCCATCTGATCAGCACTTTTAAGATAGTCAACATCTGCAGGATCTGACCCAAACAACTTTGTTGCAGAGGTGTCTGCTGCCACAATATCTGTCGAAATTATCTGGGCTTTATATAATCCAACATCATCCACAGAAACACCCCGTGGCCCATTCTTTTGCATAACCCTGTATGCATCTATTATATTCAAATCAGGCTTACTCCAGGTTGTAAAATCAGCGATACACTGATGCAGGTCATTGCGATGCCAATATCTCCTGTCCCAGATAATACCCATAAGATTTTTCATTGAAATCGACAGATCAGTAGCAGAATGATGTTTCAGTACAGGAACATTAATAAAGACATCTGACTCAAGAATAAGTTCATGAACTTTTGAATCTTTTAGACTCTTACCCTGTGTAACTGCAACCTTATGATAATATCCTTCGGTATTTCCTGGAACCATTTTACCACCGGCATCTTTAACAGCCTTTTCAATGCCGGAGTTCGAATAACATTTGTTCCAGTCATTACAGGTATTGTCAAAAACAAGTACTTCTTTTGCCCCTGCATTAAAGCAATGTTCAACAATTCTACCAACCAGTCTTGGATTAGTATTTGCAGCTCTTTCAGGAGGAGCATCCCAACCAATGTTTGGCTTAACAACAACCCTCTGGCCACTTTTCACAAATTTCCTCATACCTCCCAGTGATTCTATCGCTGTATCAAACATCAGATGTGGCTCTCCACCCTTTATAGCAACAAGATCATATGGATCAGCAGGGTTATTATATGCACCAAACAGATTCCTGTAAGGCATAAAAGTCAGTGCTGATCCTGCAACGACACCAGATGTAATGCTTCTCTTAATGAACTCTCTTCTTTTCATGAGACAAATTTAGCAAGAATTACTCTATTATATTATTACGAATGCATAGAGCAAAGGGCATAGAGCATAGAGTAATGGACAAATTACCAAATTCACTCTATGCTCCCTGCTCTATGCTCTGTGCTTTTATATCATAAAATGGAAGTACCAAAGTAAACATAAATTCTGAATTAACAAGCTGAGTCAACTATTAAATATTGTTTCTTCGAGTAGCTCTGTTTTTTCTCAGTGGTTCTCTGTGTAACAGCTCTTATGCTATGTCACGTATATCTACCTATTTTGATAGTGGTCTTTTACTGTGGGAGATTATTCTGTAGCTTTATTAAAACCTGTGGCTAATTCAAAAACTAATATATTTGCAATTAATCCTTATGGTGAGATTTCGTGATTTAGTGGCTAAAAAAAATTCAAAATGGCCTAATACAATAAATGAAAAATGAAAAAAATCAATAAAATCCTGAATATATTCATTATCGACATAATAGCTCTTGCTTTTATATTCTTCTTACCTGCTATATCCGGTTTTTTGAATTTCCCACTCTACCTTGTTGATCCCATGAGGATGATGATAATTCTTGCACTGGCACATACCAATAAAAGGAACTCTTACTTTCTTGCAATACTTCTTCCACTTTTCTCATACTTTATTGCATCACATCCATATTTTTTGAAAACCTCAATAATACTTTTAGAGCTATTACTCAATATCTACTTGTTTTATTTCCTCATCTCAAAAATTAAAAACTCATTTTTCTCAATGCTCATAAGTATAATAGTATGTAAAGGGTTTTATTATGGCCTTAAATTCTTGTTGATCAGTCTCACATTGATAGAAGGTTCCTTAATATCCACACCGATTAAGTATCAGATTATTACAACTGTTGTATTTAGTATTTATATTCAGTTGTTTTTCAGGAAAAGATAAATCTATGCCACAAAGACACAAAGTCACTAAGTTTCACAAAGACATAAGCAGTTATTCATTATTTTTAGTGAATCTTTGTGTCTTAGTGCCTTAGTGGCAAAATAAAAATCCGAATTATTCACACTCTTAAAACATAAATTCAAACATAAATTGATATACCCTGAAAACTTCGAACAAAAAATCGGATTCAACATAATCCGCCAAATGCTTAAAGGATACTGCCTGTGTGAGCTTGGAGAAAAACTGGTTGATAAAATAAGTTTTTTATCTGAATTCGATGATATAAACAAGAGTCTTTGCCTGCTTGATGAATTCAGGCAAATCCTACTCTTTTCTGATAACTTCCCATCACAGAATTATTTTGACCTGACAGAAGAATTATCCAGAATAAAAGTTGAAGGAAGCTGTATTGAAATTGAAGGTCTCTTTGATCTGAAATCTTCGCTAAATACAATAAACAATCTATTATCATTTTTCAGACAAGCAAGTAATGAGGATTATCCAAATCTTAAAAAACTAAGCTCAGACATTTTTGTAGAGAAAAGTATCCTGAATAAACTTGACTCAATAATTAATGACAAAGGACAAATAAGAGATAATGCTTCAGAGGAACTTCACAGAATAAGGTACGAGCTGATCAAAAACCAAAAAGAAATTGATAAAAAAATTGGTCAGACACTTGTGCATGCAAAAAAAGCAGGATGGACAGATAAGGACGTTGAAATAACAATACGCAATGGAAGAATGGTAATCCCGGTTTCTGCTGCAAGTAAAAGAAAATTAAAAGGATTTATACATGATGAATCATCTACCGGGCAAACAGTATTTATTGAACCACAGGAAATATTTGAAGCCAATAATGATATCAGGGAATTAATAAATGCCGAAAAGAGAGAGATCTATAGAATTCTTTTAGAGTTTACAGATTACCTCCGCCCACATATTAATGAGATCATGCTTTCATATGATTTCATGGGAATGATTGATCTTATTAGAGCAAAGGCAAAATTTGCTCTGAATATTAAGGCTGTAAAACCCATCCTAACACACAAAACTTTTATCGACTGGAAACAGGCAATTCATCCTTTATTATTTTTATCTTTCCAAAATCAGGGTAAGAATGTTGTACCTCTGGATATTAAACTTGATCAGGAGAAACGTATACTTGTAATATCCGGGCCTAATGCCGGTGGAAAATCGGTTTGTTTGAAAACTATCGGACTGCTGCAATATATGCTTCAGTGCGGATTGCTAATCCCGTTAAAAGAAAATTCCGAAGCCGGGATATTTAATTCGATATTTATAGATATTGGTGATGAACAATCCATAGAAAATGATCTGAGCACATACAGTTCTCATTTACTGAACATGAAATTCTTTTCGGGTAATGCGAACAAAGAAACTCTTTTCCTTATCGATGAATTTGGAACAGGCACAGAACCAATTCTTGGTGGCGCCATAGCAGAAGCAATTCTTGAAGATATGAACAGTAAAGGCTCCTTTGGAGTTGTAACAACTCATTACAGTAATCTTAAACTTTTAGCCGACAGAGAAGATGGTGTTTTTAATGGTGCTATGACATTTGATGTAAAAAGTATGTATCCTCTTTTCAAACTAAAAACGGGTAGGCCGGGTAGCTCTTTCACATTTGAAATTGCAAAGAATATTGGCCTTGAGGAAGAAATTCTGGAGAATGCATCAAAAAAAACTGGTAAAACTCAATTGGATTTTGACAAGCAACTTCAGGAACTTGAACTGGAGAAAGAGGTAATAGGTAAGAAAAGTACAGAGCTGAGAGTTGCTGATGAATTTTTTGCTGAGATTACTGAAAAATATGAGAGACTAACCGAAGATCTTAAAAAAGAAAAAAACAAAATTCTTGAAGAAGCCCGGATCCAGGCAAAAGAAATATTGGATAATTCAAACAAAATAATAGAAAATACTATTAAGGAAATTCGGGAAACCCAGGCAGATAAAGAAAAAACCAGGAAATTGCGTGAACACATAAAAACCCAACAAGAAAAAATCTCCGCAAAATTACCGGATAAAGCTAAAAAGAAAACACTTATTGAAAGGACAGAACCTGATAAGATCGATCAAAAAAAGAAGCAAACGGATACTCTCTTTTCTCCAAAAACAGGTGACCTGGTTAAAATCAAAGGACAAAATACTATTGGTGAACTGTCAGAAGTTAAAGGTAAAAATGCTGTTGTCATATCAGGAACGATGAGTATTAGAATTCCACTTGATAAACTTGAAAAGCCGTCAAAAAAAGATAAGCATAGTTTTGTAAGTGGTTCTAAAAAAAGTTACGGTAATATTATTTCGGAAATGAACCAAAAGCTTGCAGGTTTCAAATCCCATATAGATGTAAGAGGAAAAAGGTCTGATGAAATAATTTCAATAATACGTCATTTTATTGATGATGCTATTTACTTAAACACTAAAGAAGTAAGCATACTCCACGGAAAAGGCGACGGGGTTTTACGAAAGATCATACGTGACTATCTTGCAGGCTTACCAGAAATAAAAACCTTTCAGGATGAACATATTGAAAGAGGCGGGCATGGGATCACTATTGTGACGCTACGCTAAAAAAGTTTTGGGTTTTATATTTTGTTTTTATAAATAAATTTCATATTATTGCAATGAGTTATAAACTTTATTATTGTCTAATTAAATCATAGATCATGAAAAAATTAATTTTACTTTTTGCTTTGATCATTATGTCAGGTGCAATTATGGCACAACAACAAATGACCCATGAAAAAAGGACTTATGTTGCGCCAAATGGCAACTTCTACATTCAAAAAGCCCTTCCTGTTTATCTGTGGCTTTCTACCTCTAAAACAGCAGATGCCAAATCTCATTTACTTGAAAGCAAAGTCACAGAAAAGTATACAAATCCATTTTACTTTGACACAGAAGGAAAAAATACTATCAGAACACCACATGCTGTCGATCCGAATACAAAAAAGTTTGTACAGCCATTACAGGACATCATTTTTGAAGTTTATGCTGATGGTATTGCTCCCGCCTCAAAAACGAAGTTCGCAGGAGCTCCTAAATATGTAAAAGGAAATATTATATATTACGGTGTTGGACTTACAGTTTCTGTTACATCCAGTGATGCTGTTTCCGGTGTTGAAAAAACTCTTTATTCAATTGATGGAGCAGCTTATGCAAACTACTCCGCAACTCTGAATATGAACAAGGAAAACCAGCATACTTTAAAATATTATGCAGCTGATAATGTTGGAAATGCTGAAAATCCTAAATCAAAAACCTTCACAGTTGACCTTACCAGCCCTAAAACAACATATGCAGTAAGTGATCCAAAACTTGGTGATATTGTTTCTCCCAAAGCTAAGATCACACTTAGCAAAACTGATAATCTTTCAGGAGTAAGAAATACAAAATACTATTTCGACACTCGCTCTCCTGTTGTATATTACAACCCTATAGCATTAAGGAGCCTTAGTGATGGCGACCATAGCTTCACCTACTATTCAACAGATAATGTAAATAATGTTGAGACAAAACTTGTTTATAATTTTTATCTTGATAAGATCCCGCCGGTTACAACAAATACTATACAAGGAGACCAATACACAGGTAATTACAAATACGTATCTGCAAGAACTACTATCAACCTGGCATCCACAGATAACAAAGCCGGTGTTGAGTCAATTACTTATCTTATTGATGGTACAGGAAAAACTACTTTCTCATCACCTTTCAAAGTTCCGGACAAAAAAGGACTCCATACAATCTCATATTACGGAACTGATAAGGTTACTAACAGAGAAAATACAAAATACCTGAAAGTTTATATGGATAATGTCCCTCCAACAACCGGTATCATATATGGAAAACCTCAGTTCTTCGACAGGGATACTCTGTTTATTAATCAAAACACAAAAGTTACACTAACACCTAAAGATTATGAATCAGGTGTAAAGATAACCGAATATACTGTTGATGGAAGTAAGAGCACCTACAATAGCCCTTTTACTATTCCTAATGAAGGATACAGAAAAATTACTTTTCATGCTACTGACAGAGTAAACAATGTAGAACAAGTGAAAGAAAGTGCAGTTTTTGTTGATAACACACCACCTGTTATATATCATAATTTTAGTATCAAAGCAATTAACAGGATAACAAAAAACGGAAAGACCTATGATGTTTATCCAAATTATACTAGAATATTCCTTGGTGCAACAGACAAAAAATGCGGAACACAAAAAATACAATATTCTATAAATGGTGCAGCTTTCAAGGATTATTCAAGTCCATATACACTTGACGTTTCCGAGCTTCTGCTTTTTAAAAGCAAAAAACTCTATACCGTTACTGTAAAAGCAAAAGACAAACTTGGTAATGAAAGCGAAAAAGTTATTGAGTTCTATGTAGGTAATGAATAAAAGATTTGTCTAAGAAAAGAAAGGCTATCCATAATCGGATGGCCTTTTTTTATAAGGCTTCTCTTTGTTTCCTGGTCAAGCCTGAAACAACCAGTTCATATGAGTTATCTATCCATTGATGTATAAGTTTGGAACTATCACAATTCTTAACAATTATTGTATTCCAGTGTTTTTTATTCATATGGTAACCAGGAATAACGAATGGATATTTTTCTCTGAGCTCAATTGCTTTTTCGGGATTACACTTAAGATTTATCCTGAAATCTCCTGCAAGTCCGGTTAAGGTAAACATCTTCCCTGCTACTTTAAATACAAGTGTATCCTCATCAAAAGGAAACTCCTCACTTACTCCTTTTTTTTTGAGACAGTATGCCCTGAATTCTTCAATGTTCATATATTTATTTTATTTGCACAAGTCAAAATTAATAAATTCTCTTAAACAGGTGATTTTTATAAAATTGGTTAAGGAATGATGATTCAAAATAAACTAAAAACATCTTTTGTTTTGTTTTTACAAAATATTAAACATATTTTTGTATTATTGGAATAATGGGGATTGGATAAATATTGTCTTTTTTTTTTGAACATTTATTAAATTTACATACATGGATCTGAAACAAAAAACCACCGATCTCAAGCAAAGAATGCGTGATGCTCTAAAGGGTGGTGGCGATAAAGCTATTAAAAAGCAAAAAGCTATTGGGAAAATGACAGCCAGAGAGAGGATCATTACTTTGCTGGATCCTAAGTCATTTCATGAGTATGACCTTTTTGTCGAACATGCTGCAAAAGACTTTGATATGGACAAAAAATATCTCCCCGGCGATGGAGTGATAACAGGAACAGGGATGATAAGCGGCCATCCTGTTTGCATATATGCACAGGATTTCACCGTTGCTGGCGGATCATTAGGATGGATGCATGCAAAGAAGATTACCAAGATCATGGATCATGCACTAAAACTGAAAGTTCCCTTAATTGGCATTAATGATTCAGGGGGAGCACGAATACAGGAAGGTGTTAACTCTCTTGCCGGTTATGGCGAGATCTTTTATCGTAACACAAAGGCATCAGGCATCATCCCACAAATATCAGTTATTCTGGGACCTTGTGCAGGAGGAGCTGTATACTCCCCTGCTCTTACTGATTTTGTTTTTGTTGTTGACAAAATTTCCAAGATGTTCATTACAGGACCGGAAGTAATTAAAACTGTTTTAGGAGAAGAAATTACAATGGAAGAACTGGGTGGAGCAAGAGTTCACTCTGAAATAACCGGCAATGCCCATTTCTTTTCTGAAAGTGAACAACACTGCTTTGATCAGGTTAAACAACTGATAAGTTTTATTCCATGGAATAATGAGAAAAAGGCAGACTCTTTCCCTAAAAAACCTCCTAAATCAAGGCAGTATAAAATCGATTCTATTATTCCAACCGACCCAAAAGAGCCTTATGACGTTAGAGATGTTATTATGGCACTTGTTGATGATTCCGAGTTTCTGGAGATAATGGAAGGTTTTGCTTTGAACATGGTTATCGGTTTAGCAAGATTAAATGGAGAGACAGTTGGATTTATTGCCAACCAACCCAAATACCTTGCAGGAGTCCTGGATATTGATTCATCCGATAAAGCTGCAAGATTTATTCGGTATTGCGATGCTTTTAATATTCCAATGATCACATTAGTAGACCTGCCTGGATACCTTCCTGGAGTTGATCAGGAGCATGCAGGTGTTATCCGTCATGGTGCAAAAATACTCTATGCATATTCGGAGGCAACTGTACCTAAAATTACAGTTATTCTTCGAAAAGCTTACGGTGGAGGTTATATTGCTATGTGTTCATCTCATTTAAGAGCTGACTTTGTTTTTGCGTGGCCATTTGCTGAAATAGCTGTTATGGGACCTGAAGGTGCTTCAAATATTATTTTTAAACATGAAATCAATAAAGCGGAAAATCCTGAAGAAATAAGAAAACAAAAAATTGAGGAGTATAAGGAAAAATTTGCCAATCCATATGTAG
>JAIOTT010000440.1 GCA_021106655.1 Bacteroidales bacterium | reverse complement strand
ATCCTTCCTGCTACAGTTTTAAAGATCATTAACAACGAAAAAACCTGGTCCCATAAAAACTCAAATTTAGATATTATGCATTCAAGCTTATTGGAACTGATTGGTCAAATTACTCAATTAGACAAGGATGAAATAAAACTTCTTAAAAATAGTTTTAAACCATTCTTCCTTACTAAAGGGGATTTCTTTCTACAAGCCGGTGAAATTAACAGACACGTTGGCTTTATTCGAAAAGGACTTGTTAGATATTTTGTGTATAAAGATGGAGAGGAAGCAACCTTTGAGTTTACCAAAGAAGGAGAATTTATTGCCGACTATCAAAGTTTCACTAACAAAACTGTTACTATCCAGAACATTCAGGCAATTGAAGATTGTGAAATGCTTATCATTAATTATCCCGATGTTCAAACAATATTCAATACTACAAAAAACGGAAACCTCATTGGACGCATCATAATCGAGCACCGTTTTGATGTGATGGTTACGCAGTTACTGGCAATTTACATGCAAAATCACGAAGAGCGTTATAAACGTTTTGTTAGCCGGTATTCGGATTTAACCCAGAGGATACCACTCTATTTAATTGCCTCCTATGTGGGGGTACAACCACCCTCTCTCAGCCGCATCAGGAGAAGATTTGTAAAAAACATTTCTTAACCTGGGTTAAGCAAAAAAGCCTGTTATATGTATTATCTTTGTCTTTGATATTATAGATGTTATATGGATATTTATAATAAAACTCCAAATTATGGAAAATCAAAACAAAACAAAAAGAGCTTCCATAATGACCATCATAGTTTTCTTTTTAAAAGCGCATTAATTCTACTTCGTCCTTTCTCATTATGTAAAACCTAAATCCTACACTATGAAAACAAAAACGATTCTTACTACGCTTACACTTACACTTGTATTTGGTGTATCTGGCCAAAAAGCTGTCAATGAAATTACATTTACTGCAATTAACGACAGCTCTTACATCCAACTCGACAGCATAAAAATTATCAACCACACTCATGGTGGTGACACAGTATTGCACTGGCCCGACACTGTACTTTCTCTATACCAGGTTGGATTAAATGAAATCAACAAAGGGGGTAAATGTTTGCAAGTATTCCAAAACTACCCGAATCCTGTGAAAGACCTCACCACCATCAGAATTTATGTGCCAGAAAGACAAAATCTGAGATTACATCTCACCGACATGCTTGGTCATAATATAATTGAATCGCAAATATTACTTGATAAAGGTTATCATACCTTCCAATTTGTTTCGGGAAACTCACAGATTTACTTTTTTACTGCATTAAGTAAAGAAGGCATGGGTAGCAGTAGTATTAAAATTATAAATGGAAACTCTCAGCAAAAGCGTTTATGCTCTCTTGAGTACCAGGGTGAAGATATAAACATGCCTGAATTAAAAAGTTCAAAAGCTACAAAGGCATTGTTTTATTTCTACCCCGGCGATATCCTATATTTTATCGGTTATACTGACACACTGCAGTCAGGCTTCGTTGATGCCCCGGATACGAATAAAACCTATACTGTACAATTTGCCACTAACATCCCATGTCCGGGAACACCAAGCATAAACTACGAAGGACAGATTTACAACACTGTTCAGATATTCAGTCAGTGCTGGATGAAAAAGAATCTTAATGTGGGAATACGGATTGATGCTCCCTTACCTCAGACTGACAACGACACCATCGAGAAATATTGTATGGGCGATGATCCAATGATCTGTGATATTGTTGGTGGTTTATATTTCTGGGATGAGATGATGAAACACAACACACAAACTGGAGGACAGGGCATTTGTCCTCCCGGTTGGCATATCCCTGATGACCTTGAATGGCAGGTACTTGAAGGCAATGTTGATAGCCAGTACAAAACCGGAGATTCTGAATGGAACCAGAACAATTGGAGAGGCAGTGATGCCGGGGGTAACTTAAAACAAACCGGAAATACTTATTGGGAGGTACCAAACACCGGTGCTACTGACAAATTTGGTTTTACTGCATTACCGGGAGGTTACTTTGTACAGAATCAGTTCTGGGGTCCCGGTTACAAAGCTTTATTTTATACTTCGGAAGTAGGCCTTAACTACTTTCGTAACATTCGCTTCGATAAAGCACAGATAGAAAGAGGCCATGGAGGCGGTGGACTGGCAATCTCAGTTCGCTGTATCAGAAATTAACATCAATTACTTAGCTACGGATAAATTCTGGGGCCACTCTATCTTCCTGAGAAATTAGAACTGGTAATGTTTCAAGAGGTTCTACGTTTTTAGTTCTGTCAATATATTCTTTTATATCATTTCTTACTTTCTGAGTACTCAAAGAGATACCTAAATCATTTATCGTAAATTAAAACCTATTTTATCTTGAAGACCATTATCTACTGAAAAGGAAATTGGATATCCTTTTAATCTTGCAAATTCTTCAAACCCTTTTAATAAATTGATTATTTATTAATGTCTTACCATTGAAAGTGATTTAAAAAGACAGGCAGGATTCATTTATCAAAATCTTTTTATCTATTTACAATCCCTTCATTATGTTTCAACCTCAACTTAGTTGAAAAATATGATCAACTTGGTCGAAGAATTAACAAATTTATTCAATATATTGAAAACAATTAATACTGAAGCCAGCTACCCCGAATCCCGTGACCCACAACTCGTGAGTGGAGGTTTAAAAGTTCAGAACGCTTTATGGGCAGGTGATGGTGTTTTAATTTCTTATTTATATGGTCGTAGAATGAAAGTAAGAAAATATTCATCACCAAATTCGTTTATTGAGATAGGATAAAATAGCGTCAAGCCGTTTTTATTTCAGTTTGACACAAAGTATCATTTAAGTTAAGATCGTTCAAAATAGGTTAGGGCGGGGGGTGCTAGAATTGAATTTAAAAGGATGAATAGAAAAATTGTTAGTTGATGCAATGGTTATGCAATGTTGTGAACGGTATTATTTATTAGCAATTAGAACTCAATCGTATTTTTAAAATAATACAAAGCAGAATGAATTGGAAACACCTACTTTTGGTCTTTGCAAAGTTACTCTATTTGTCAGTTACTGTTAAGCCAGCCCCATACCATACACCATGTGGAGTAATTCTGGCACTTGCTAAAGTGTAGAGTCCCTGTCCCAAATTCCCTGTCCATGTATGACTGTCACCAGGAGTTATTTGTTTCCAGACGCCTTGGATCATGGTCGTCCAACTAGGAGAACCTTCTTCAGAATATCCGTTTACAAAACCATCTAACATATCTTGATGCGAATAACCATTATCGTGCTTCAGAAGGATAGCCGTTGCCTCGACAAAACTCTCATTATAGAAATGTAATTTAACAGGTCCAGCTGTGAAAGAAGTAGGACCTTGGAATCGACTTTTATCTGTATCAAAGTAGATCTCTAAAACAGGATCTCCAATTGGTATATATTTAGTTTTTGATCCACTTCTCCCTTCTACATTTACAGTTAAAGTAATTGCAAATATTCCAGTATTAGAATAGGAGTGAGTAGGATTTTCTTCTGTAGATGAATTACCATCTCCAAAATCCCATTCATATGAAGCAGCATTTTGAGATGTATTTGTAAAAGTAATAGTTTCCCCTATTCTGACAGTAGTTTTGTCCATTGTAAATGAAACTGGTAGTTCTGATTCAACTGGAATTGTGGGTGAGGAATCCTTGCTGCAACTTGAAAGAAGAAACACACTGATAATTAAAATTTGTGAAAATAATAATCTAAAATTTCTCATAATACCTCCAATTTAATGATTAATATGATTGTCGATAATTTGATCAAAAAAATAAATTACCAATTGTTATAATATATTTTTAACTATCAAACAATAATTTTTTGTAATTGGCTAATATACAAAAAGAAAAGGCCAAAGTCAAGATTATTGAATACTAATTATCAATATATATCATTAAACTCTCTCAGGTTCCAAGTAAAGAAATCAATTAGAGATCTTCTCTAAGCAAGGTTTTAAGTTTTGCTTGAAATTCATTCGGACTCATCCAAAAATAACGGTCAGCAAGTTCAAGAAGTAATTCCCTTTGGTCGTCTGATAAGTTCATTAATTTTTGCTCATTCATCTTGTGATGAAACAATATCTCACCTGAATATGATTAGTGATCTTTAATTTCCAGACACTCCGCTCAACAATCTGATTGAAAAATATGATCAACTTGGAAGAAAAATCAATAAATTTATACAGTATATTGAAAACAATTAATCCTGCAGCCCACTACCACGAACCCCGTGACCCGCAACCCGTAACCTGCAACGGTCAAATAATATTTCTACCATATGAGAATATTTACTACTTTTGCAAACTTAAAATTAACCGGAAATTAATATTATTAATAAATATAAACGACAAATGGAAAAAGTACAATGTTTAATTATTGGCTCAGGCCCTGCAGGATATACTGCCGCAATTTATGCAGCAAGAGCTGAATTAAAACCGATTCTTTATACCGGTTTGCAGCCTGGCGGACAACTTACAATAACTACCGAAGTTGAGAATTTCCCGGGATATCCTGAAGGAGTCCAGGGTCCTGAAATGATGGAACAATTCAAGCAGCAGGCCGAACGATTTAATGTGGATATCAGATGGGGAATAATTACTGAAGTTGATTTTTCCCAACGTCCTTTTAAGGCTGTGGCTGATGATGGAAAAGAGATAATGGCTGAGACAGTTATTATTGCAACAGGCGCCTCTGCCAGATGGCTTGGCCTTGAATCTGAACAAAAATATAATGGCTTTGGCGTTTCAGCATGTGCAACATGCGATGGTTATTTCTTTAGAGGTAAAGATGTTGCTATTGTTGGCGGTGGTGATACAGCAGCTGAAGAGGCTACATATCTTGCAAAACTTTGTAATAAAGTTTATCTCGTACATCGCAGAGATGAGTTGCGTGCTTCAAAAGCAATGCAAAAAAAAGTACTCGAAACTCCCAATATCGAGGTATTATGGGATCATGTTCCGCTTGAAATACTTGGAGATGGTAAGGTCGTTACAGGTGTACAATTGAAAAATGTAAAAACCGATGTTGAGAAAAAGGTGGAGATAGATGGATTTTTTGTTGCCATTGGCCATGCCCCTAATACTTCTGTTTTTACAGGACAGTTGGAGATGGATAATAATGGATATCTAATCACAAAAAATGATTCTACATATACCAGCGTAGAAGGTGTTTTCGCCTGTGGTGATGTACAGGATCATGTTTTTCGTCAGGCAGTAACAGCTGCAGGATCGGGATGTATGTCAGCTATTGAAGCAGAGAGATTCTTGTCATCATAATAAGCTCTATACTTTTCTGAAAAAATAAAAATAATTATAGAGGCTGTCTTAAAAGATCATAAATCTTTTGAGACAGCTTCTTTTTTTATTAATTCGACTTGCATTTTATATCTTTGCATGGATTTGGGTCAAAACAAAATATCTTAAGAAATATGATTTTATTCTATAAGAAAGATGCAAGTTGGATTGTAATTCAAACAGATAAACAATTAGGGAATTATGATCTTGAAAAACTTAATTGGTTATTTGCCGGACCTGAATTGATTGGGCAAAATGCATTACAAGGATATTTTATTGGACCACGAAAAGAGATGGTCACACCATGGAGTACAAATGCAGTTGAGATAACACAAAACATGGGTATCGACGGCATTAAAAGGATTGAAGAATTTAATGAAGTCGATTCTGAAGAATCTGGATATGATCCCATGTTACAAGCTTTATATAAAGGGATTGACCAGGAAATATTTACTATCGAAAAAGAAGCTAACCCCTTGATCTTCCTGGAAAATATTGCTGAGTATAATATTAAAGAAGGGCTTGCACTTAGTGACGATGAGGTTGAATATCTTGAGGCTGTCAGTAATAAAATTGGTAGAAAGCTTACTGATAGTGAGGTATATGGGTTTGCGCAGGTAAACTCGGAACATTGTCGCCATAAAATATTTAATGGCAGTTTTATCATCGATGGTATTGAAAAGGAGGATAGCCTTTTTGCATTAATT
>JAIOTT010000226.1 GCA_021106655.1 Bacteroidales bacterium | reverse complement strand
CCGCTTTAACAAACTTCCTTCTATCGAAAATGCCATATCCACCCTAAAATAATCAGGTATACGGTATGCATTCCGTGAGGAATAATTAAGTGTTGGGATGTCGTTTTGATAATACACTGATGTAGGATATGTTATTGGTCTACCGGTAGAATAAACGACATTCCCGGAAATTGAAACACGACGCGAAAAGGCATAACTGGCTACAAAATTAAATGCATGGGGTTTATCATAATTTGAAGGATATGGCTCTCCAAAATTTATTTTATTTTCTTTAAAAATACTATTAACTAAAACACTGGAATGGGAATAAGTGTAATTAACCCACCCGTTTAAGTCGCCCAGGGGCTTCTGTAACATGATTTCAAAACCATATGCGTCCAAATCGCCCTGTAAAGTACTCCTCTCTACATGCTCATTTAAGAACAGATCTGCACCATCCTTAACTTCAACAACATTTTGGGATTTTTTATAATATGTTTCTAATGAAAATACCATTCTGCCATTCAGTATATTAGTAAACATTCCAAGTGAAAACTGTTCACCAATTATAGGTTCAGTATTATAATCGCACAATTTCCATTTATAATTTGGAGAAATGGCAATTGTGTTTGTGAGCATATAAATGTATTGATGCAGTCTGTTATATGCAATTTTAAGAGAAAGTCTGTCACTCACCATATAATTGGCTGCAAGCCGAACATCAAGGCCTCCATATGTTTTAACAGCTTCAAAGTTGCCAAAATATAAAGTATCTACAATAGATTCAGGTTTTTTCGGAAATCCCTCTTCATATTCAAATACTTTCTGGGCACCCAGATAAGTAAACAAGTTATACCTTATCCCACCCTCTATTGTCATCCGTGGTAAAACCTTCCATTCGTCCCCAACAAAAAATCCTGTCTCTATCCCTTTTTCATTACCCATATCAGTAGTCTCAATTAAACTCTCCAGTGTTAGCGGATCGTATTGTCCTCTGTTAATTTGGTACAGTATAGAATTCACACCAAAGTTGATTGTATGCTTCTCATTTGGCCGGATATAGGAAATAGCTTTGATCTCTGTATGATCGAGTTGATTTGAATGTATATATGAAGCAATCTCAAATTGGGAATTTTCCTCACTAAATTGATATCTGCTATGTGCCAGGCTTACCTCAAAACTATTTTTTATCCTAAAATAATGTTTCCACACCACTGATCCTCCAAGGTTTTGATAGTCATATTTTGTTTGTGAGGCTAAATCCATTTTATCATAACTGAAGTAGGAAAATACATTTAACTGGTTATTGTTTTTTAATTGAAGAGAGAAATTGGTAACAATATCAGCAAATCTTGCCTTTGAATTTTTTATCTCAGGGTCTTTTACGAAATTTAATATCCAGTCGGAGTATGTAGAACGCACACCAATAAGGAAACTGCTTTTTTCTTTTTTCAGAGGGCCTTCAACAATAAACCGGCCTGTGATTGGGCTAATACCACCACTTGCAGTATATTTTTCCTTGGATCCTTGCTTAGATTTAATTTCAAATACAGAAGATATCCTGCCACCGTAATGGACAGGAATATTGCTTTTATATAGCGAAAATTCATCAATAGCATCTGAATTAAAAGCCGAAAAAAATCCTGCCACATGGGAGGTGTTATAAATTGGCACCTGGTTAATATAAAATACATTTTGATCTGTCGGGCTTCCTCTTACATTAAATCCGGAAGAACCTTCGCCCAGAGATTGTACACCGGGTAATAACAGAGCTACTTTAAGAACATCCTTTTCACCAAAAACCAGTGGAATTTTCTTTATACTTTTTGCAGTAATTTTTTCCAATCCCATCTGTGTTCCTATCACCTTATTGTTGATCTCTGCCTTGATAACCACATCGGAAAGTAAAACAATTTTATCTTCAAGAATTAAATTTAAATCTCCATCTGAGAGAAGATCCACCTTGATATGTTCTTCTTTAATATTTACACTGCTTACCGTCAGGATGTGTTCCCCCTTATTCAATGTGATCGAGAAAAAACCATTCACATCTGTTACCGTCCCCTTGCCACTACTTTTGTCGAAAACAGTAGCACTAATAACAACTTCGCCTGTTTTTGCATTTGTAGCCTGCCCGCTAATTGTTGCAGTGCTTTTATTAACCCCTTTTTTCCTGCTTCCCACAATAATGGTTTTTGCAATATATCTTTCAGTTGTTTTCAGAAAGTCATTGCTTGTTGAAGCCATTGAACCTTCATCTTCCTCTTCAGGAATAAAGTATTGAAAAAAGTCTTCAGGAAGGTTTGTTTTTAAGACCATATCTTTGGTTAAAAAAACATTCCCATATCTGTCAATTGACACAAAAATATTATATGGATTAAAATGATCGTTTAATAACTGCATCAGTGAGATTGAATCTGAATCAAAGGATATTAACATCTCCGGTATCTCTTCCGGCAGATAAAAAAACCTAAGTGAAAAATCCTGCTCCATTTTACCCACAAAGTCATTCCATGATAAATTCGAGTAAGATTCAGGAAGCTGGATATGCTGTTGGCAAAAGACCGGTGGATTCATGGATATAAAAAACCCAAGGATCAAATAAATAATGCGTATTCTGATCAGGTTATAAGCCATCGCAATAATTTAATAATTTTACAAATTGATCTTTTGTGGCTCTCTTAAACCAAATTTTATTCCTTCTCATGAATTTGCGGATTTCTTTTTTGTGAGGCGAGAAATAATCAAGAAGCATCTTTTTATCATTTATACGTACAAAATCATTATTATTATAAATATACAGTATAGATTTTGGATCCAGGTATTTACCATATGGCATCTGGGGAGTTAATTCATCCTTATAAAATATTTCATGCTTCAGATACGACACAAATTGGCCTTTTTGTAAAAATTCCAGATAGCCCGGAGACCGCGGTCCATGTGTTGGAGTAGAATTAATAAATAAATGCTCACTAATGCGTAATGAATCAACCAATGAATTGTTCAATATTATTTGCACGATCAGGCCCTGATCATATTGTCTCTTTAGAATTAATATATCATCTTCGATATTATATTTTATTTCAACATCATCGAAAGTCACTCCTTTAACGTAGAGAATTGTTTTTACCCAATCATCGGTATGGTAATATGGATGCCCAAGTGCTAAGGCTTGCTTAGGAACATAATATCTCCCATTGATCAGGCGATCGTCAGCACCGTAAACTATTTCGGCCTCCTTCAATATATCCTCTACCTGGCTTGCTATATTTACTGAATGTTCTTGTGCGAGAGTAAGGTTTATTGACAACAGCATCAACAAAACACATCCGAAGATTATAAGTATTGAGTGCTTCAGCATTAGTTTATTCAGTTTTTATTCTTTGATGAAATTCAGGTACATTGAAAGGTTAATTGAATATGACAAAGTTCAAAAGTAAAAAATTGTTTCCAACTTTCAAATCTTTTTTAATTAATTACCATTTGGTAAATTGACAGGCTTCTGCTGGATGGATTGATGAGTATGGGTGTTAACTTCTGTGGTAAAGTGAGGAAAGGCTTAGTGTACAGTCAGGACATGACTTAAAGTAATGCCACGACTAACGGGAACATCTCCCATATAAAAAACAATTTCCGCTCCTTCAGCAATTTCACTATGTAAGAAATAATTTCTATCGAGCATTTTTCCGTTAATTTCAACATTAAGAACATATATGTTTTTTTCATTTTGGTCAACAGTTCTAATAGTCAGAGTCTTACCTTCTCCTATATCAATTTTTGCTTCCTTTACTAAAGGGCTTCCTATTTCGTATCTCTCAGATCCAGGGCACACAGGATAGAATCCCAGGGCACTGAAAAGATACCAGGCCGACATTTGACCGGCATCGTCGTTACCACATAACCCATCTTCCTGGTTACCATACATTGTATTCATGATCATCCGTACACAGGCCTGTGTTTTCCATGGACTACTTGTCCAGTTATATAAATATGGAATATGATGCCCTGGCTCGTTACCATGAATATAATTTCCAATTATACCATCACGAGTAATATCTTCGTTTTTTTCAATATATTTATCCTCCAATTCCATACTAAAAAGAGAATCCAGATACTGAACAAAACTCTCCTCTCCTCTCATTATTTCTATCAACTTATCTACATTATGTGGAACAAATAAACTGTAAGTCCAGGCATTACCTTCTATGAAACCCTGTCCATGAGTATCCAGGGGGTCAAATTCTTTTTTCCATTCCCCATCAGATAGCTTTGGTTTCATAAATCCAACAGAAGCATCATAAACATTTTCGAAACTTCTTGAACGTTTTGAATAATTATCATATACTTCATCATCGCCACTGTAACGGGCAATTTGTGCTATACACCAATCATCATAAGAAAATTCCAGTGTTTTGGAAACTGAAGATGAAGTTACATCTTCCGATACATAACCCATTTCCATATAAGAATCGAGTGCATCAAAATACCCACATGTGGAGGTGTTTATACATGCCGCCAACGCCGTTTTTGTATCAACATCAGTTGTTCCTTTTGCAATAGCATCAGCTATCACCGAAACAGAATGATAGCCTATCATGCACCAGTTTTCATCAGAATAATGACTCCATACAGGCAACATTTTATGCACACTTTGATCATGATGTGCAAGCATGGATTTTATCATATCATTATTTCGCTTTTTTTGAATAAGATTGAAAAGAGGGTGAAGCGCCCTGTGTGTATCCCAAAGTGAAAAGATGGAATAATTTTTAAATCCATCTGAATAATGAAAATTCTGATCCAGACCTCGGTATACTCCATCTACATCTTCATAAACAACAGGGCTGAGCATGGTGTGATACAATGCTGTATAAAAAGTTTCCTTATTTTCCGGGCTAATCGTCTCCACAATTATCTTTGAGAGTTCAGTATTCCATTTTTCCTGACTTTCTGCTTTAGTTCTCTCAAAATCCCAATGAGGAATTTCTTCATTAAGATTTTTTAGTGCCCCTGCAGTACTTACTGATGAGAGTGCAAATTTTATTTTTATTTTTTCATTTTCAACGGTTTTAAAATCAAAATAAGCACTTATATTTTTGCCTGCCATTTCGGGAAAATTCTCTTTTTCATTAAACCTGCGGTAGAAGCCATTATAAATTATCTCATCATAATTTTCATGTCCATAATGGAAAAATGGCTTTGAAAACTGCATTGCAAAATACAACATCCTCGTCCTTGCCCAACCTTTGGTTTGTCTGTAACCAGTGACAAGAGAATCATTTTCAACTCTAATAAAAGTCCATACATTCTTATTATTATAATTATAGATATTAAAAGTCATGTCAAGTATAATATGAGCGCTGTCAGATTCAGGGAAAGTGTATTGGTGAAATCCAACTCTATCTGTTGCAGTCAATTCAGTTATGATATTGTAATCATCCAGTAGAACTTTATAATAGGCAGGTTCGGCATATTCATTTTTGTGAGAAAATTGTGAATGATATCCACTCTCAGGCAAAGAAGCATCACCCGCTTTCAGTTTCAGTTTTCCATGTGTTGGCATTATCAGAAAATCTCCCAGATCGGAGTGGCCTGTACCACTGAAATGAGTGTGGCTGAAACCAAAAATTGTACTGTCCTCATATTGGTATCCTGAGCAGTACTTATATGTATCCTGGTTGTATTCCCCGTTCACAAACATAGACTGCATATTAGTCTCAGGACTAAGCTGTACCATTCCAAAAGGTGATGTGGCTCCCGGAAAAGTATGTCCCATATTTTTGGTGCCAATAAAAGGATTGACGAATTGGATCAGGGATATGTTATCAGATTCTGAAACAGATTGCTGTTTATCCTGTTTTTGTTGACAGGAGATCAGGATCATTACCAAAGAAATACTAAGTACAAATACGGTTTTATAATTCTTAAATATGATCATAATGATAAAGATCATTGGTTAAGTTATTTTGTTCAGCAAATTTAATTAGAATACTATTAACAAAAGTACGATGAATTTATGTTTTTTTTAAAGTTTTTTTCGCCACTAAATCTCTAAAACACGAAACCCCACTAAGTTTTATTAAATCCTTTTTTGAGGAATTTTGTGCCTTTGTGTTTTTGCAGCAAATATTTTTTAATTTTGTTTTTATGTATAATCTATTAAAAACTGCTTTCCTTTTCATGCTATTAATAATTGTAACCAACACATCATTCTCTCAGGAGATACTGAAAGATTTTGAAGGAAACCAATACAAAACAGTTGAAATCGCAGGTCATTTATGGATGGCGGAAAATCTGAAAAGCACCAAAAATTCTGAAGGAGATTCAATTGAATCATATTGCTTTTATAACGACAGTAATTATTGTAAGACCTATGGACGCTTATATCCATGGAATTCATTGAATATTGGTAGTGAAGATAGCATACTAAAAGATATTTGTCCCAAAGAATGGCATATTCCCAGTGATGAGGATTGGAGTATTCTGATTGATTCATTGGGAGGGATTATGGAAGCAGGAACAAAGTTAAAAAATGATGAACATCCGGCTTTCAACATTCAATTTGGTGGCAATTATAATCCAGCAGTAAAGATCTTCAGTTACATAGATGATCATGCATATTTCTGGACTTCAACAAAATTCAGTAACTCTGCCTCGTGGATGAGGCAACTAGGATTATACAACAAGAATATTAACCGCTCAACAGTACCTATAATTTATGCTTTTAGTGTGAGGTGTGTGAAGGATTGATATTTAAAAGCCCACTCCTACCCCGACACTATAAAATGGTTCATTACTTCTGTAAGGTGAATTGCTATGATTAATAACATCAAAAAGAATCTGGAAATTCAGCCAGGAATTTCCTGCAAGCCGCTTACTGTAGCCTCCTCCCAGAAATAAAAAGGGAACCATTTCCCTGTTAGAAGACATTTCATTATTTATCGGATCATACATCTCAAAACTCATCATAGCATACTCCGCATGGAGATATAATGCCTTAATAAGCCTGAATCTTGCAAAAAAGCTTCCTCCATAATTATTATATTCATATGTGGTGTTGTATTGTTTGTTCTTGATATGCTCGTATTGGAATTTGACTCCAACAGATAACTTTGGAGTTAGTTTATATCCAATTAGCGGATTGATCCTGATTGAAGAATAGGTGCCGAAAGTTGCACCAAAACTTCCGCCAAAATATAATTTCTTCATTAAAGGAGTTTTGTTCTTTTTTGGAGCTTTTTTTTCTGCAGGCTTGGCAACTTCAGCTGGTTTTTCAGCTGGTGCAGGCTCAGCAGGTTTGGCAACTGGTGTAAGCTCTACAGGCTTTACAATTTGTGCAGAATCAGCAGGTTTGGCAGTTCTATCAAGCACTACTGTATCATTTTGTGCGAATAAACCGTTCAGGCAGAAAAAGGCAATGAATAAAATGAAGGAGATTTTTTTCATAATTTTCGTATTTTTTTAAATCTATATGCAAATATAATTATTAATTTAGTTTTTCATGTACAAAACCTTCGACATATTCTTCATTAGTTTCCACTCTATTTTAATTATTTTCAATCTTTTGGGGTGGATATGGAGACCATTGAGAAAAATAAATCTTGTAACACTAATTATTACAGGTGCCTCATGGTTTATCCTTGGAATTTTTTATGGTATTGGTTATTGCCCACTGACTGACTGGCACTGGGAAGTCCTTCACAAACTGGGCAAGTATGACCTTCCAAACTCCTATATAACATATCTTGTTGAAAGGCTTAGCGGACTTGAGACTGATGCTCAAACAGTTGACACTTGCACTGTGGTCTTTTATTTTGCAGCTCTTTTTGTTTCGGTTTATGTGAATTTTTTTAAGCAACAGAAAAAAAGCTCTAGCTAATTTCCTTAACATTAATTTAACTCTAACTTCTCCATTTATTAATCTTTACTTAACTCTAAGTTAACAGCTTGTGCATTGTATCTCCGTTACTTTGCAATGAATATATTTTAATAATTGTTTGAAATTTAAATCAAGAAAAATTATGAAAAACAGAGTGCTAACATTGACAATTATCATTACAGCTTTTATCCTTTCACTAAATTCATGTAGTAAGGACGATGATAATCCTGTTACTCCTTCCAATGACACTGAATATAAAGTTGAGGGTAACACAGTAACAGTAACTGATAAAGGTAAAGGAACAGGTGATTACATATGGACAGCCGATAAGGTATGGATACTTAATGGATTTGTCTTTGTGAATGATGGTCAGACATTAACTATTGAAGCTGGCACTGTTATTAAAGGAAAACCCGGTGAAGGAGAAAATGCAAGCGCGCTTATAGTTACCCGTGGCAGTAAGATCATGGCAGATGGCACAAAACAATTACCCATCATCTTTACAGCCGAGGCTGATGACCTGCAAGGTTCAGTAGCATTACTCGACAGAGGACTCTGGGGTGGACTGATCATTTTGGGTCATGGTATTCTCAATACTGTGCCAGACAAAATGAATATTGAAGGCATCCCAACCACTGAACCAAGAGGAGAATATGGTGGAACAAATAATGCAGATAATTCCGGTGTGTTGCGTTATGTTTCTATTCGTCATGGCGGAACTAATATCGGAGCCGACAACGAGATTAACGGGCTAACTCTTGGGGGAGTTGGAAGTGGAACAACAATAGAATACATTGAAGTTATTTCAAACAATGATGATGGATATGAATGGTTTGGTGGTGCAGCACAATGTAAATATTTAATATCTGCCTATTGTAAAGATGATTCGTTCGACTGGGATCAGGGTTATCAAGGAAAAGGACAATACTGGTTAGCAGTTCAGCATCCTACTCTCGGCGACCGCCTTGGAGAACTTGACGGTGCTGACGACCCTGAAGACGGAATGCCATATGGCGGAGCAGAGCTTTATAATGCAACTTGGGTTGGATCAGGATTAGACGGAAAGAAAACAGCAACTTTCAGAGCAAATGGAGGAGGGAAAATTTATAACTCTGTTTTTGTTAACCAGAGAAAAGGTGTTGATGTAGAATTAAAAGACAACCTGAATGCTGAAACCAGTTATAAAAGGCTTATGGATGGTGACCTGAAGTTTGAAAATAATATCCTGTTTGATGTGGCTGACGGCACAAATAATGGAGTTTTTAAACTCAGTGTTAAAGAAGGAGTTTCTACAGCTGATTCAACTACAGCTGCTACAAACTTTACTGCATACTTTGCCTCAGCAAATAATACATTTACTGATCCTGGAATTTCATACCCTGCTTCAGGAAACTTTAATCCGATACCAACAGGAGATGTAACTTCTAATCTTGCACCATATCCGGAAGGATTTTTTGATAATGTAAGTTATAAAGGAGCCTTTGATCCTGCTGCTGCAAACTGGGCTGAAGAATGGACATTGCTTTTTCAGTGATTAGTGATTAGTGATTAGTGGTTAGTGATTAGTGGTTAGTGAT
>JAIOTT010000041.1 GCA_021106655.1 Bacteroidales bacterium | reverse complement strand
TGATGTATTCAGCTAAAGATGGTCAATTGAGGATATCATGGTATAACTTAGAGCCAATATCACTTGAAGCAAATGAATCATTGTTCATACTGAAACTGAGATTGACAACATTTGCCGATGCAGCTGACATGAACTTTGATCTGAATGCAAGGAGTGAAATTGCTGACAGAAGTGCTGTGATGGTTGATAATGTGAAACTGACAATGCCTCGATTGGTTGCTTCAGCGAACGATTATGCACTGAGCAATAACTATCCTAATCCGTTCAATAATATTACCACTATTGAGTACAGACTACCGGAAACCGGAAAAGTTGTACTGAGTGTGTTCAACCTTCTGGGAGAACAAATAGCAGTACTGGTAAATGAAGAACAAAGTGAAGGTAGCTATAAGGTTGACTTTGATGGATCAGCGTTAGCTACAGGAGCATATATGTATAAAATAGAAGTTGAAGGCCAGAGTCGCAACTTCGTACAAACCCGTATGATGGTTGTGAATAAATAACCATTAAGGGAATGATTTTTCAACAAAGGAGGCTGGTTCAGCCTCCTTTGTTTGTTTATAGTGCTTTATAAAGTCGAAAGGTCCAAAAGTCAAAAGGCCGAAAAGTCAAAAAAAGTATTAATTTTGAATGGTTTTGAGAAATTATTATGTGCACACTTCTAAAGAAAGAAATAAATAGCTTTTTTAGTTCTTTAACCGGATATATTGTGATAATTGTTTTTTTGATTATTACTGGATTATTTCTCTGGGTCTTTCATCTTGACTTTAATATTCTGGATTTTGGATATGCAAATATTGATGGACTTTTTCTCCTCGCTCCATTTATATTTCTTTTTTTGATACCTGCGATTACTATGCGTTTATTTTCCGATGAACATAAAAGCGGAACGATTGAAGTTCTTTTAACCCTGCCTTTATCTGATTTTCAGATAATTTTCGCTAAATATCTCGCAGCCTTGATACTTGTTATCTTTTCTCTCCTGCCAACTTTGGTTTATTTTATAACAGTCTATCAACTTGGCCTTCCTCCTGGAAACATTGATATGGGTGGTATGTGGGGCTCGTATCTTGGACTTTTATTTCTTAGTGCTACCTTTGTTTCCATTGGTTTGTTTTCATCCTCAATAACTAATAACCAGCTAATTTCATTTATTGTAGCTGCCTTTTTATGTGGTTTTGCCTATATTGGATTTGAATTGATATATTCCTTTGATTTGTTTGGGAGCTTTGATTTGTTTATAAAAACACTCGGAATTAATGAACATTATTCTTCAATGAGCCGAGGTGTTGTAGATACACGGGATGTGATTTATTTTTTGAGTGTGATTGTGTTGTTTATTTTACTTACTAAAGTATCATTAGAAAGTAGGAAATGGTAGTAAGAAGTTTCGAATGACTAAAATGACTAAAATTTGAAATGAAGATCAGGAAACGAAATACTGTAAAGCGAAATAATCTGATTCAATTATTATTAGGGTTGATAATTATCATTCTAATTAATATAATCAGTTCGTTTGTGTTTACACGGTTTGATCTGACATCCGAAAAGCGATATTCCTTGTCTGATGCAACAAAAGAACTTTTAAAAGAAATGGATGATATAGTATACTTTAAAGTGTACCTTGAGGGAGAATTTCCAGCTGGATTTAAGCGTCTGAGAAGAGAAACAAAGGAGATGCTGGATGAATTCAGGGCATATAGTAATAATATCCAATACGAGTTTATTGATCCTTCAGCAAGTGAAGATATCAATACCAGGAATAGTATTTATGAGCAATTAATAAGTAAAGGATTAAATCCTACGGATCTTCAGGTGAAAAATAAAGCAGGTATGTCGCAACAGATTATTTTTCCTGGAGCTGTGGTTTCATATACTGGGAAAGAAATGCCTTTATCTTTGCTGACCTCGCAAATTGGAGTTCCACCTGAAGCAGTTCTTAATAACTCTATACAAGACCTTGAGTTTAATATTTCAAACGTTATAATGAAGCTTACGGCAAATACCAAAGCAAAAGTTGCATTTATTGAAGGGCATGGAGAGTTATCAGAAATTGAGGTATATGATATTACGCAATCACTGAAGGAGTATTATAAAATTGAGAGAATCAGTATAGATGGTCAAATTAACAGCCTTTCGAAAAGGGAGATACTTGACTCAGGTAAAGTGAAAATAATTAATAAATATGATGCTATCATAATTGCAAAGCCTGATTCTGCTTTTTCCGATCAAGACAAGTTTATTATTGATCAATATATCATGTACGGAGGAAGAGTTCTTTGGCTAATTGATCCTGTTTTTGCGAGTATGGATAGTTTACAGAAATATAGTGAAACAGTAGGCATTACAAATGATCTGAGATTGGATGATTTGTTATTCAAGTATGGGGTAAGGCTTAATAATAACCTTATCATGGATATTAATTCCTTACCTATTCCTTTATTGGTAGGTCACATAGGTGATCAGCCTCAGTTTGAATTTTTTCGCTGGTATTATTTTCCTGTTATTACCCCTTTACATGGCCACCCTATTGTTAATAATTTGAATGCCATCCGTACTGAATTTATAAGCAGCATTGATACTGTGATTCTCAAAAATATTAAAAAGACAGTTTTATTAAGTTGCTCACCATACTGTAGAACAATTAATACACCTGCAATGATAAGTTTACAAATACTAAAAGAAGAGCCTGATAAGAGATTATATCAAGGGCCTGAAAGAGCTGTTGCTGTTTTATTAGAGGGTGAGTTTGAATCAATGTTTACCTATATTATCCCTCCAGAAGTTGCAAAAGATCAGGCAATTGGCTTTCTGAAAAAAAGTTTACCAAATAAAATGATAATTATTTCGGATGGAGATGTTATCAGGAATCAATTGCATCTCTCTAAAGGATATCCTCTTCCACTAGGTTTTGACCAGTATACAAGGGAAACTTTTGGAAATAAGGAATTGATAATGAATGCTATGAATTATCTTTGTGATGATTCAGGTCTGATATCTATTAGGTCGCGTGAACTGAAACTCAGATTGCTTGATAAAACAAAGATCGCTAATAATAATCTGAAATGGCAATTATTGAATCTAATTCTACCAATAGTTCTGGTAATAGCTTTTGGATTTATACATGCCAGAATTCGAAAACAAAGATATACAGGATAATAGTGGGTTTTGTTCTTCCATTCCCAGCTAAAGTAGTGTCTCTCTGAAAACAATTAAGTGTCGTAAATGTATTCTTTCTTTTTGTGATATCCTGATTAACAGACACCTTCGGCCACATCTACTGCTTGTTTGCTGCATCCATTTGGTTACCGGCATGTTTACTCCAGTCATTCAGTAGTTTTTCCTCGATTTTGGAACCTAGGGATCTGGCTTGCATCCCGTATGAATATGCCTGGCCGAAATCTTTCCAGTCGGCATAAATGACTGCTGCAATATAATATGGTAACTCATTTTTGGGTGATATCTCTATTGACTTCTGGCAATAAACCATGGCACTGTCATATATATTATTTTTATAATATGCAACTGCCAGGTTTGATATTGAAGCTGCATGATTTGGGTCATGGGATAAATAGGTCATAAAATCTTTTATTCCCAAGTCATATTGGCCAAGGTTATCTGTGTAAATAATCCCACGTTCCATGTATGCCTGGAAATAATCGGGTTCTTTTTTTATTGTCAAGGAGAAATCAATAATGGCCAACTTGTACTTCTTCAGGCGTAGATTTGCAATCCCCCTGTTGCAATAAAGTTTGTAGTTTGTGGAATCCAGCTCCATTCCGGTATTACAATCAACGATTGCTTCCTGGTGCTTTTCATACTGGTTATAAATAAATCCCCGGTTAACGTATGCAGTTACAGCGTCAGGATATTTTTCAATAACATCGCTCCAGAGTGAAATACTATCTTTCCAGACTTTTGTCCGTTCCCTGGATACATATGCAAAAACAATCAAAATGCCAACAAGAATTGCGACTAAGAATGTTCTGAGTCCTTTTGGAGAGATTTTCGTGCCAAACTCAAGTATAAAAAATACTACTAGTATCGACAACCCGATGTATGGAATATATGTATATCGTTCAGCAATAATTGCCTGTCCGACTGGGAGGAATTGTAGAACAGGAAAAATCGAAAACAGAAAGAAAAGAATCCCAAAGGTGATATATCTTCGTGTTTTCCAGGTTTTGAGGATCACAATGAACAAGATCAAAAAGACTACTGGTGAGAAATAGATATACAGAGGTGCATTACCTGCATCATTTAAGGGATAAGTATGTAAACAGGAAAGGCTAAACGGGAGGAAGAATTTCAAGATATACACGATGAAGCTATATTGTCCGAAAAATAATGCTTCATACCACTGAATTCCTATTGGGTTCAGGGCATCGTCAGCCCGCTGGGCATAAATTGCTATAATTCCAAAAACAAGTGAAAGCACAAAAAACGGAATTTTCTCTACGATAACAGTACGTGTAACTTTTCTTGAGACAACGTAATCTAACAGTATTAGTATCATCGGGAAGGTCACTGCCTGGGCTTTGGATAGCAAGGAAAAAAGAAAAGCAATCAGACACCAGAAATAATATTTTCTGGCTGAGGTTTTGATATAAAACAGGTATGCGATCAATCCAAGTAGATACCAGGCGGTGTAAAGCAAATCTTTTCGTTCAGAAATCCATACAACGGATTCAACATGCATAGGATGAATACCAAAGAGGAGTGCTATAATCAGGGATGTCAGTCTCTTTTTTCCTGACAAATACCATATAAAGAAGTAAACCAAGCATACATTCACAAGATGAATAATCAGGTTATGAAAGTGGTAGCCAAACGGATCCATCCCAAAGATGGAATAATCAAACGCAAAACTCAATATGGAGAATGGGTGGTAATTGCCCATATAAAATAAAGAAAATATCTTCCAAAAATTTTCCGGAGAGAAAGACTTTATCATGTCATTATTCATGATATAAACAATATCATCCCAGTTCACAAACTCATTTTTAAGTGTCGGAAAAAGTGTGATCAGGGTCACCAGAATAATCATTCCAAGCCATAAGAAGTCTGTTTTCTTTTTGCTTTCTTTCTTTCCTTTTGGTTTTGCGGTCATAAAGTTGAAAGATTTCTTATTTAGTGTTTTTTAATGATGGATTCAACCTATAAGCTTCCTCAAAATATTTATCTGCCATTTCAGGATTTTTCATGTTTTGGTAAGTTAATGCCATATAGTAATTTATACTGGCATTGTGAGGATCATATTCTAGGGCTTTTTTTAAGTGATATAGAGATTTATTATAGTCACCCAGAATCCCATATATACTTCCCATGTTCATGTGAGCATCAGTATAATTAGGATTTATGGCTATTGCTTTATTGTAAATATCCAGGGCCTTATCGTAAGCTTTTCTCTGGAAATATATAATTCCCATATTAGAGTAAAACACAGCTTCATTCGGGCTTAGCTTAACTGCTTTATTATAGTTCTCCAACGATTTATCATTATCTCCCAGCCGGAAAAAGGCCAATCCTAATTGATGATAACATTCGGAGTACTCAGGGTAGATAGAAAGTGCTGTTTCAAATTCCTTCACTGCATTCTGCATAATTTTATTGTATCCTTCAGTGGTGGATTGTTCTTTTGCTTTATTCTTAAGGCTTAATCCCCAGTAATAGCGTAGGTGAGCACTGTTGGGAGATCTGTCTATATCTGCTGAAAAAAGAGTCCACTCATTTTTCCATTCACTATTCCTTGTAACTGTCTTGATACTATACAGCACTATTATACAGCTAAGGATTATCCATAGTGTTTTGTGCCTTGAAAACATCTGTGACATGGCTGTATAGGTTTCTTTTTTCACTCGTCCACCGAAAATCTTTTTCAATAAACAGCTTAGTATGATCACAAAACCTAGCAATGGTAGGTAGAGAAACCGCTCTCCGAAAGAAGAGCCGATTAGAACAAAAATATTACTATAAATGCTGAAGGTGACCAGAAAGAAAAGAATACCGAAAACCAGAACTGACTTTTTCCGGATATTCAGGAAGGAATATACAATCGCTCCCACATAAAGCAGAAAGGATAACATTACCAACGGATTACCCCATCCAACTATTGGAATCTGGTTGTATGAATAGTCGGAAACGAGTTGAACCGGAAAGAGCATCAGTAAAAAATATTTTCCTAATATATATATACTTGTCGCCATACGTGTTGGAAAATCGGGAGCTGCAACCAGAAGATTATCTACTAATGGTATATTCGAAAGTTGCGTATACTCTCTAAGCACAGCATGTCGGATAAGCAGGTAAATCGCAGCCGGTATTACCATCAATAAGGATGCTTTGATATTTGACCGGGATTTTGTTCCTGTAAAATACCATCCCATAAGGGGAAATATCACCAGCATTGTGATGATACCTTCTTTAGAAGTAAGCCCAAGAAAAAATGCGATGCTTGCACCCAGAATATATCTTAGTTGCTTTTTTTTCAAATATGCAATAAACCATATACATGCTATTAGTAGAAAGAAAACGGACATGATCTCATCTCTGCTTTTGATATTTGCGACAACTTCAGTATGGATTGGATGGGCCATCCATAGTAGGGTGATTAGGACAGGTAATAGTGAGTTTAACTTTCCAAAAAGGTTTCTGAGGAAGGTAAGCAACAATACACAACTCAATGCATAAAACAAAATGTTTAAAAAATGGTTAAGTGCAGGGGTATCTGGAGATATTTGCCATTCAATGGCAAACATGACAAGTGAAAGAGGACGATAAAGACCATCCGTCAATCTGTTTACACCAAACCTATAGGAGGTCTTCAATAATGTAGGGATTCCATCAATGCCCTGTTTTGTAATCCAGTTGTCTTTTAACAAGGAATGATCATCCAACACATAATCATGAGTGATTGTATTTGCATAGAGCAGGAAGGCAAGAATGAATATTATGAAAGACCACATCCGAAAATCATAATGCCCAGACTTTGGAAGGCTTTTTTGTTTATGAGCAATATGTTTATTCTTTTTCTTGTTGCTAAGAGCCATAAGAATGGAATTTTCTGGTTAGGTAACCATAATGTATTTTTTCTATAAAAGTAATAAAAACAATATCAATTCATAGAGATTATCTGTCAGATTGATTATTAACTTTTGGGATAAACATGCTTTTCAAGGAGATCGATAATTTCTGGGTTTGTTATAAATCACGGCTGTCTGACCTGAGAATTATCTGCTTAAGCCTTCATTCATGCCAACAATATTTCTCTAATATGATATCTGTTAGCCATTATTTATTGTTGCCTGTCCAAATGGGCTGTTCAAACTTAATTTGGAAATCTTCAAATAAGCTCATTTTTTCTTTAAAAGGACAAAAATTGTTTTTACCTTGCACCTGCTAAATCATTTTGTTATCAACAGTTTAGAGTTTAAAGGCAGACACTGAATTGCCCAATTTAGGATTCAAAGATATTTTTGTCATCATGAAAAAAACCGTAACCAAGCATGCTGTAAAAGCTCCCAAAAATACTACACACAGCAAGGTCAATTTCAAATATGCTATATCCCCAATTGCTGCTGCTATCACCTTGGGTGTGGTTACTTTTATTATCTTCCTTCCCGCACTTGGTAATGACTTTGTAAATTGGGATGACCCTGCCTACGTCCTGAATAATATGCGCATCCGGAACTTCGATTTGGGGGTTCTGATTGAGATGTTCAATCCCTTTCCAAAGAACTATCTAGTTGGTAACTATCACCCCCTTACCGAGTTGAGCTTAGCTGTAGACCACATCTTTTATGGACTGAAACCCAAGGGTTTTCTTTTTACCAATATTTTCATACACTCTATCAATACAAGCCTCGTCTTTTTCCTAATATTTCGCATGACCAATGGACGCGTAATAGCGGGGATTTTAACTGCCTTGTTTTTTGGCATCAACCCCATGCATGTCGAGTCAGTTGTTTGGGTATCTGAGCGTAAGGACGTACTGCATGTCTTTTTTTACCTGCGCGCCATGCTTACTTATTTGAGATATTTAAAATCTGGCTGTAAAGAAGGAAAATTGGTAGGATACACCCTTTTGTTGTTTATATGTTCTTTACTTTCTAAGGCACAGGCCGTCACCCTTCCCATCGTACTTTTGCTGATGGATTATTTTTATAACAGAAAAGATCTGAAGAAACTATCCCTTGAAAAAGCACCATTCTTTATTCTCTCCCTGTTGTTTGGATTATTGGCCATAAAGGCGCAGTCCTCCACTCCAGCCATTACTTTAGTGGATATTCCATGGATATACCGTCCGTTTACTGGAAGCTATGCATTGTTCACATATCTTTGGATGATGGTTGCTCCTGTGGGATTGTCAGCACTGCACCCGTACCCTTTTGAGATAGGAGAGACGCCTCCGGCTTACATTTTTGCCAGTATTTTTGTAATGATTGCCTTATTTGCAGCTATTTTCATTTCTTTGAAGAAGGGACGGAAAGAGATTGCCTTTGGCTTGACCTTTTTCTTTTTTACAATCTTGCCCGTGCTCCAATTCCTCACAGTAGGGGAGGCGATTTTTGCTGAGAGATACACCTATTTGCCCTATATCGGCCTGTTTTTTATCATCGGGTACTATGTAGATACGACATTTACTTTGTCAAGCCTTAGAAAGTATCGAAAATTTGTATTTATAGTAGTGATTATCAGCGCCATTTTTTTTGCAAGATTATCCTGGAATCGAATACACTACTGGAAAAACTCTGCAATACTATGGTCAGACGTATTGGATAAATATCCTAACTCCAGATTAGCCTGCCTTAACCTTAGTCACTTTTATCTGGAGGTCAAGGAATACGATAAGAGTATCGAATATGCCGAAATTGGTATGGGGCTCTATCCAGACTATTACAAATTTTACGTAAATAAGGCAGTTAACTTGATGAGGCAAAACCAGAATCGAGCCGCAATAGTAATTTTAGAAGAAGCGAGAAGAAGAGATCCGGAACACTATGAGATATCTTTCAACCTTGGAGTATGTTATGATCGTATCAAAGAATACGATAAATCCATAGAGTATTACACAAAGACTTTGGAATATGAACCCGATTTTACTCAAGCCTTCCAGAAACGCGGTATAATCTATTCCAATTATAAAAATGATCATAAAAAGGCTATTGCCGACTTCAAGAAGGTTATTGAAAACACACCAACAGATCCTGAAGGTTTGATGAACCTCGCCGTCTCATTTTATAAAACCCAACAATATGAAAAGGCTCTGGAATACGCCCATCGTTCAGTTAATGTTCAGCCTGGAAATGGAAAGTCCTACTACGTCCGTTCAGTAATTTACCAGGCTTTAGGCCAAAACACCGATGCACAAGCAGATATGAAACATGCAACTCGATTGGGGTATAATAGTGAGTAATAGGTGATGAACCATAGGTAGACGTACTGAAGTGATTCTTGTCTTAATACTAAATGGAATTATATAAAATATTATCTTTACTCTTATATTTTGCTGTTAAGAAAACTATACAAGTATATTTGCTTGTCAATAGGGGTTTATGTCATGAAGAAAAAAAATAACTTAAATAAAATTAAGACAAGAACAAATATGAAATCCAAAAGAGGGAAACCTATAACTGCTAGTGATGAAAAGAGTTCTAAGATTTATTACCCAGCAATATTGATTTTCATAGCTTTGTTTTTTTATAGTAATACGCTGTTTAATGAATATGCTTTTGATGATTTTACATACATTGTAGATAACAGTTATATACAGCAGGGATTTAGTGGCATTGGAAAGTTGATGAGTTCAGATGCCTTGGAGAGCTACATTAAATCAAAAGGTGGCTCTGTAAATGATTTGGGTGGAGGAAGGTATCGTCCGCTATCATTAGTAAGCTTTGCCATCGAGTATCAGTTTTTTAAGGAAAACCCCTTTATTAGTCACTTGGTGAACGTGTTGCTTTATATGCTAACCGCTTTCTTACTGTTCCGTTTGTTAGCGATTCATTTTTTTAGAAAACAATTGCTGTTGGCATTTATTACAACGCTAATATTCATCATTCATCCACTGCACACCGAGGTTGTTGCCAATATTAAAGGCAGGGATGAGATTATGTCGTTGTTGTTTATGGTATTATCGCTGGAGTATTTCTTTCGGTATACCTCAATGGGCAGGGTGAAGGAGAAAATCTTGTCGTGGATCTTTTTTATGTTAGCGTTGTTATCGAAAGAGTATGCCCTTTTCTTCATTGGTTTTATTCCTGCAATAAGTTATGTGATAATAAAAATGAACAGAAGGCAGGCATTTGTTTCAGCTTTGCCATTTTTGGTAATAACCGTGTTGTATATTGCGATCAGGTTAGGGAGCGTAGGCTTCAGTACCGGGACTGTCTTGACTATTACCAATAATCCTTACCTGCTTGCAAGTGTTCCGCAGGCTTGGGCAACAAAGATTTTTGTCTTATTATATTATATCAAACTATTGTTTGTCCCTTTTCCATTGGCCTGTGATTATTCATACAACACATTCCCCTATAGAGATTTTACTGATATATGGGTTATCGCTTCCCTATTGATTTATTCCAGTCTTATTATTGTTTCCGTTTACTTACTAAAAAAAAGGGATATTGCCTCAATTGGCTTGTTGTTATTTTTATTTCCATTGTTTTTTGTTTCCAATTTCCTGATGGATATAGGTGCTACAATGGGAGAAAGATTGATTTATCATTCCTCACTGGGCTTTGCAATGCTGGTTGCATTGGGCATGGTTGGTTTGTCATCCCGCATTTTTTCAAATGAGTTGAGCAAAAAATATTTTACTCTTGCTCTTGCTGCAATATGTTGCCTTATATCTGCTATGATTTTTATACGAAGAAACTCACGATGGAAAAACTCATTCACTCTCTTTACGCATGATGTAGATGTGGTGCCGAAACATATACTGGTTAACAACAACGCGGCTAGTATGTTGTTGAAAGAATTGGATAAGGATGAGGATGATA
>JAIOTT010000332.1 GCA_021106655.1 Bacteroidales bacterium | reverse complement strand
AGTATCCAGACGGGCTTCGAAAGGGTAATTATGCTTATAACGCTTCCAGTAGGTTGGGTGCTTATCTTTAATTGGTGCTTCTGAACCAACCCAGAAATACGAAGCTGAAATTACCCCCTGTTTCTCTGCAGTTACCCATATTGGTTCTCCGTCATAAAAATCAGCGTTTTCGACGGCATCTCTGTCTTTTATCCTATAATATGCATTCATATCTTCATCATAAAAACTATTCAGCACTATACCATGATGATCGGGATATAAACCTGTGGCCATTGAATAATGATTGGGGAAAGTTTTCGTAGGGAAGCAGGGCTTTAGGGATTTTGCTTTAACTCCAATTTCGGCAATATAATCCAGGTTTGGGGTTGGTATATTATCAGGGTAATCCCATCTAAAACCATCCAGTGAAAGCATGACAACATATTGCTTTTCATTCTGCAACTCTTTTGAGCATGATGAAAACAGCGCTATACTTAAAAGAGGAATGATTATTAATTTAAACATTTTCATTGTATTTTATAATTAGTGAAGCAAACAAAAAGCCGCCACAGAAGGCGGCTTTTTGTTTAAGAATTTTCGCAAAGCCGCAAAGTTGCCAAGTAGATGTTCTTTGCGTCTTCGCAAGAAATAAATTCAGATTATTTTTTACCAAAAATATATCTTATTCCTATCTGAGCCTGCCATCTTGAACTGTTTAATCCTGAATCATCCAGCTGCCAGGGTTCATCATTTTTAGGACGTGTGAATGAAAATGTAGGTACAGTGTAATCACTGTTAGCATCTGCTTCCATTCCTTCAAATTTTATTATACCTATATTGTTGTTAGAAGCATAATATATCCTTCCCCAATCTTTATTGATCATATTGCCAATATTGAAAAGGTCAATAGTTAACTGTAATATCTGACTGCTTTTTTCGAACACAACAAGGTTTTGTGAAAATTTAAGGTCAAAGATGTTAGTCCATGGTAATCTTGCAGCATTTCTTTCAGCATATGAACCCCTGTTTTCACTAAGATAATCATCTTGTTCAATAAATGCATTAAGTTCATTCCATTGTACTTGTTGTTCTTCAGGAGTTCCAACAAATATAATATCCCCTTGCGCACCAGGGATATAAATAAGTTGAGGGCCTCTGTAAGCTTCATTAGTGAAAGAACCTGAATAGTCGTTATAAATATATGAGAATGGTCTTCCTGTTTGTCCGTTATAGAAGAGAGAAATTCCTGTTCCGCCCTTTGCATATGAGAGGAAACTGACAATTCTGTGTCCCATGTCAAAGTCGGAAATGCCTAATGGGGCATTGTTTCTTGGTATAGGATTGGACACCAGGTAATTCCATTGAGATGAGTTTTGAGAACTGGTTCCATCAAAAATAGATTCTGCTTTACCATAAGTATATGCAACACTTGCATTGAAACCACAGTTGAAATTTTTCTTTATCTGTGCAGTGATGTTGTAAGTATATCCTTCGTTTGTATTACCTCCTAACATGATCTGTCCGTAGTTGGATTCGATACCATTTTTATAGGTTTTGTAAAGAGGTCTGTCATCAGGAGTTCCTGTGGCATTACCCCAGGCAGGTTTAATATTGACATCCTGCCATAAGACATTATTAATAGTTTTAGAATAAATAAACTCAACTGTTCCAACAAAGCCGTGGCCGAATTTATGATCTACAGCGAGGTTAGCTTTGAGCATTTGTGGAAATTTAAAATCTTCGGTATATAGATCAACCTGGCTTCCTGAACCGGGAACCACAACATCACTAGGTTTATATTGTGTTTCCCAGTCTGGGTTAAAGGGCTGATCGCCATAACTTCTGTAATCACCAATGATCATTCCATTGTTTGTGTATGATCCGGCAGGCCATACAAACGGAACTCTTGATGTAAAGATTCCAATTCCTCCTCTAAGTTGTGTTCTTTTATCGCCATGCACATCCCAGTTAAATCCTACCCTGGGAGAGAAAAGTATCTGTGATTTAGGCATAGATCCTGATTGTGCTCCTCCTAAGTCATAATATTCTTCAAGTTTAGTGACTGTTGTATCGTTAAAACCCGGGATCAGAGGAGGGTCATCGGAGAACATAGGAATATCAATTCTTAAACCGCCTGTTACTTTGAGATTTTCATTCCATTGATATTCGTCCTGTACATAAAAACCGAGTTGCATAGCATTAAAATCTGCAGCAGCTTTTGAACCATCACCACGGATATCATCTACAAGTGAGTATCCGATTCTATACATAGAAGAATTATCTCCTGCCATGAAGGATGCAATATCATCATATTCGTAATAACCGAATGCTCTTCTCATAAAGAGATTGTAAATGCTATAGAACTCGTTGTGTGTACCAACAGTTATAGTATGTTGGCCTTTATAAATCTGAAAATTATCTGTTATAGTAAAAATTTTCTGATGTAAATTATTACCGGTGGAATATATTTCACTACCAAAGTGAATTGTGCCTTCTCCATCCTCAATAACTACTGCAGGGAATGGGTCGCCCATAGGATCACGGTCATCCAGAACATTGGTATATCCAAACTTCAGTGAGTTAGAGTATTTTGATCCAAACACGCTTTTTAATTCTATAGCTGCAGTATGTGTTGTTGAAGGGAAGAAGACTCCTGAGTTATAATAATTAATATTTTGGTAATCTGATCTGTTTGGCCCGACTGATTCTCCGTAAACATAGGAATAGCGTGCCATCAGTTTATGATTCTTATTAATATTATAATCTAAACGTGCAAGTATTTTTTTCCCATTCAATTCGCGGGCATTGTCTATGAAGTTACCCGGATCATACTCATAATTTGATACAAGGTAGCTTCTTAAACCATCGAGTTCAGATTGAGTGGAGTTGCCGGTATAGTCACCAAAGCTAAAGGGTTGTGGTGTCTGATCATTTTGAAGTTCTGCATTTATGAAATAAAACAGTTTATTTTTAATGATAGGGCCTCCAATAGTGAATCCATAAGTTTTTGATGAAAACTCAGCAAGTTTTGTCCTTTCACTTTTATCAACATCTCCGGGGGTTTTTCCTGCCCAGTTTTCATTTCTGTTCTTAAAATATATAGAACCGTTAACACTGTTTGTTCCGCTTTTTGTTACTGCATTTATTCCTGCCCCTGCAAAACCACTTTGACGAATATCAAAGGGAGCTATTCCAACCTGAAATTGATCAATAGCTTCAAAACTAATAGCTGCAATACCTGTTTGTCCTCCGTTCATTCCATTTGCTGCCAAACCAAATACATCATTGTTAATCGTACCGTCAATATATACTGCATTATATCTGTTGTTCATTCCTGCCATTGAAATACCTGAACCAATAACTGTAGCCTGAGGTGTTAGCCTCGTGAAATCATTAAGGTCACCGGAAATTGATGGTAAGGCTTCAATTTTTTCAAGGCCTATGTCTGTCTCTGCTCCTGTTCTGTTTCCATCAAAAAGATCCTTTCTTAGGGCAACTATCTCAGTTTCCCCAAGTTCATAAGCAGTTTCCTGAAGTGTAACATTAAGCTGTAAGGTTTGTCCTAATGAAAGATAAATATTTTCTTTTACAAATGTTTGATAACCAACATAGGATATCGATACTGTGTAAGGACCACCTACATTCATGTTAGGTAAATAATAATAGCCTTTAACATCAGATGTTGTAGCATATTGTGATCCTGTTGGAACATCAATAGCAACAATGTTTGCACTTGGTAGGGATTCATTATTGTTTCCCATAACTCTTCCATTCATTCCGGAAGTAGTTACTCCCTGCCCAAACGCTGTCTGAAGCCCAAAGACAAATACTGCAAAAAGCACAATTCGAAGTAAACTTTTTTTCATGACGATAAAATTTTGGTTAATAATTGGTTTTTATTGAGGAATTAAAATTAAACTCAAACTTCAATATTAATGGTCTAATAATATTAATTATAAGTTAAATTATTGTTAACAAAAATTATCCTTGAACACATAAAAAATACAGAAAACTCTCTCAAAAATTTTAAGCATTATAAATTCCCCAAAATGGCTAATAAAGTTATAACAAAAGAAGGTAGTTTTTACATAAGTGTTAAAAACTATTGAGAACTTATTTGCTTATTTTTATTTTTATTTAGGATCTATAGTGAGGTCAATCAGTGATTTAGGATGTGAATAAACACATGTAAAAATCAATGATAAGAAAAGGGATTTGTTAATAAAAGTAATTTTTTAATAACCTTAATTTGTGGGTGTATTTGTTAATTTCAATATTAAAGATCCCATAATGATCAATTTTGTCGATCCTTACTTTTCCTGATGCATGTATGATTTTATTCTTGTCCAGAATAATCCCAACATGAATAATCTCCTCTTCTTCATTATCAAAAAATGCAAGATCTCCGGCTTGTGCTTCAGAAATAAAACTGATAGTATTTCCCTGTGTGGATTGCTGAGATGCATCACGCATTAATTTTATACCGTTAATTTTAAATACTATCTGGGTAAATCCTGAGCAGTCAATTCCGAAAGGTGTACGGCCTCCCCACAGATACGGGGAGTTGAGATATAACATGGCAATATCTACAATTCTATCTCTGTCTGGCTTAGTATTTGCCTTGCTGATCTCTCCGTTTAAAACATATTGTTTGTTATCGATCGTAATAATATTATTACTGAGCTGAGGTAAAGAACTTCCGGGAGGGATATTGAATTTTTCATTTTCATTATGCAATGAAGAAAACATCATAGCTGTAGTATCAACAGGAAATTTATTAAAAAGTTTGTATGATGATTCTTCTAATGGAAAAAATTGTATACGTGAGACCCATCCTTCATAATTATCGAATGACAGCCTGATTTTTATCCACTCTTTTGACTTATCAATTATTTCAAATAATTCTCCAAAAATAAGTTGAGTTACCATTTCAGACCTTTCCGAAGGTTCCTGCCTGACAGCAATTATGCTAATATTACATATTCCAAATTCCATAAACTTTTAATTAGTTCATTAGTGGAGTAGTTAATTAATTTAGTAAGTAATATACAATGAATTATGTAATACTTATCTTACTCATCTACTTAACTATTCAACTTACTCAGTTTTTTCCATCGAAAGATAAGCAGAATTTTATTAATAGTTGAATTTTCCTGTAAAACTTATCATAAAGAAATAATTTTTAATTTAGCCCATATATTTGGATATCTCAATTTATAAGCATGAAAAAATTCTTTAACTATTTAAGAAAACATTATTCAGAGATCTATAAAATATTTCTTTTTCTAGTCGCTGTTGTTTTTTTAATCGGCTTGTTTCCCAAACAGGCCACTTTTAAGTATGAGTTTAATGTCGGGAAACCCTGGATGCATGACGATCTTATCGCCCTTTTTGATTTTGCTATCGAGAAAACTGATAATGAAATAAAGAGCGAAAGGGAAGCTATCTTAAAAGATATTAAACCTTATTTTAGCTATGATAAGCAGATTTATCTCCTGAATCGTCAAACTCTTACAGATATGTTTGATGAAGAATGGGGAAACAAATATCCTAAGCCGAATAAGGCAACAGCTAAACTTAAGGATCTGAGCAAACAAAAATGTATTGAAATATTTGATACTGTTTTTTTAAGAGGAATTATTGAATTAAATCATCTGATTGAAAATAAAGCTCCTGATTATTCAATCATAATTTTAACTGATAATGTTGCAGTTGATAAAGAATTGGATGACCTGTTCACTATTAATACTGCAAGTGATTACATTAAAAATGAAGTTAGCAATTCTCAGAGTGTTGAAGCAGATTTAATTATATCTGTTCTTAATGCAACTATTCTACAAAATGTAATTTATGATGAAGAGACAACTGAAAAGGAGAAGCAATTACTACTTGACAATATTTCGCTAACTCATGGAATGATACAGAATGGGGAGCGCATTATTTCGAAAGGCGAGCTGATAACATCTGATAAATATATAGTTCTTGAGTCTTTAAAAAAAGAATATGAATCTCAGTTTGGCTTATCTTCAAGTTATTACCTGATTCTGGCTGGTCAGGCAGTATTAGTTTTTATATCGATTTTAGTTCTTGTTATGTTTCTTTATACTTTCCGCAAGGATATATTTGAAGACAACAAAAGATTGCTACTCATATTACTCCTGATACTATTTATGGTATTTATTACAAGTATAATAGTGAGGAGTGCCATTGATTATCTGTATCTACTTCCTCTTTGCATAGGTCCCATCATGATCAGGGCATTTTTTGATTCAAAGTTATCTTTGTTTGTCCATCTTATAATAGTAATTATCATTGGTTTCCTTGTTCCCAATAGCTTTGAATTTGTATTTCTACAGCTTATTGCAGGTATAATAACCATAATCAGTATTGTTAATCTTCAGAGGAGATCCCAGTTTTTCCTGACATCAGTTTTGATATTTGTAACATTCTCGGCAATTTATCTGGGTTTAAAATTAATTCAGGATGGGAGCTTAGAAGATATTCGATATACGAATTTTGCATTATTTGGCGGGAATGCGATATTAACTCTATTTTCATATCCTTTGATATTTATTTTTGAGAAACTTTTTGGATTTGTAACTGACGTTTCCCTTATGGAACTTTCAGATACGAACAACAAACTATTACGGGAGCTGAATTCAAAGGCCCCTGGTACATTCCAGCACTCTTTACAGGTTTCGAATATTGCTGAGGAGCTGATTTATGAAATAGGGGGGAATGCCTTACTTGCCAGAACCGGAGCACTATACCATGACATCGGGAAAATGGATATGCCACAATATTTTATCGAGAATCAAAGAGGAGGATTTAACCCGCATGATGAGCTTACTTATGAGGAAAGTGCCAGAATAATTATCAATCATGTAATTAAAGGTATAGAAAAAGCAAAAAAATCAAATCTTCCTGAACAGGTAATTGATTTTATTCGCACTCATCACGGAACAAGACGCATAGAATATTTTTATAACCTTCAACAGCAAAACTCCCTCGATGATAATGTAGATGATGAATTATTCTCTTATAATGGATTAATTCCATACTCAAAAGAAACATCTGTGGTAATGATGGCCGATTCTGTAGAGGCTGCTTCAAGGAGCCTTAAAGCTTATGATGAAAAAAGTATTAGTAAACTGGTTGATCAGATCATTGATGATCAGGTGGAATCAAAGCAATTCGCAAACTCAAATATTACTTTCAGAGACATCAGCAGGATAAAAAAAATTCTAAAGAAAAAACTTTTAAATATCTATCATATCAGAATAGAGTACCCAACTGTATAGGATTAATAATTTATATGTTACGAATGCACTAATAAGTACTGCTTTTTTATCTGTGCCAATCAGTGAAATCAGTGGCTGTTTTTGTTTTTCTTAATGCCACAGATTGCACAGATTAAAATAATTAATTCTCGTATTAGCGACTAATATTTTTCAGGTATTCTATGGTGTTTGGCCCTTCATTAAAAAGCAGATCAATAATACTTAAGTTTGGAATAAATCCATGTTTGGTATCAAAAACCTGGATGTAAACAGGATAATTCAAAATCTCTTGTATTTTATTTTTAGGACTTATGGAGCTTCGTAGATCCAATTCCTCAGGATCTTTAATATATGATGAGGCCTGGGAAATTGAAGTGTCGATATTTGTAAGATCCAGAAGTTTCATTAATAATTCGTTATTAAGGTCTATCAGAAATCTATGTTTCTTTTCCAGTATCTTTAAAATGTCATCCTGATAGTATAAAAAAAACGGAGAAGAATTATATGCTGCGCTTATGGATCTCCAATGGACTTTTTGCCAATCTTCATCATATGATATTAGGATGTCTCTAATAATTGTTTTGGGTTTATTGAGCCTGATAACCGGGATCACTAAACTTAATGGGCCATTTGAGCCATAGATAATGCAGCGGTTTCTGTAAGTTTGTTTCTGATAGTTTTCGAAGCCGTCAATAAGAACATTTTTAGAATGATTAAGGAAGAAAAAGTATTCAACCGGAGGGAAATAGGCCGTTGATAAAATTATTGTTGAATATTTTTGTTTGTAAGGCATAAATTTATCTGACACAAATATAATCAAGATAATTGTTGTTGGAAGATAAAAAAAAGGCATAGTTTATTAAACCATGCCCTTCAGAAATTAAATCCTTGTTTCTATTATTTTGTTTCTGCAGTAGCTAGCAGAACTTCATCAATTGCTTTAATTATTGAATCTTTTGGTAAGAGGCCTACAGCCATTTGTGGCTGGCCTTCTTTTGGGCAAAACAACATTGAAGGAATACTTTTGATTCCAAAAGCTCCTGCAAGTTCTTGTTCTTGCTCAGTATCAATTTTAAAGATATCTATTTTGCCATCGTATTCTTTTGATAATTCTTCGAGTACCGGTGTTAACATTTTACATGGCTGACACCAGTCAGCATAAAAATCAATAATACAAGGCTTGTCCCCTTCAAATTTCCAGTCTTTGTTTTTTTCAAAATCAAAAACTTTATCTAAGAATGTTTGTTTTGTTAGAAATTCCATTTTATTTTATTTTTTTTGATTAAAGTTAAATTATTTTATTAGAAGATATTCATTGATCATTTTTTTATATTGTTCTTTTGACTGGGCACCCTGTGTCATTTGAGGATTGCCTGTCATTGGGCAAAACAGTAGGGAAGGAATACTTCTGATTCCAAAAGCAGCAGCTAATTCCTTTTCTTTCTCTGTGTTTACCTTATAAATATTGATCTTACCTTTATATTCTTTGGCTAAGTCCGTCATTATTGGAGCGATCATCTTACATGGCCTGCACCAGTCAGCATAAAAATCAATAATACATGGTATGTCTCCTTCAAATTTCCACACTTCTTTGTTTACCTGATAATTCATTACCTTTTCAAGAAATTCTTGTTTTGTTAAGTGCACAGGTTTATCATTGACCTCTTTTGATTCATCACCTTTAATTGTACTTGCAGTCTGATCTTCACCCTGTGTTACATTTGCCTGAGCTACTGTAGTTTTGCTGTTAGCCATAGCTTCCTTCTGCTCTGTTTCTTCTATTCTTAATTCCTCGCTGTAACTCTCAGGCTCTGAGGTATTACCACATGAAATTAATAAAATTGCAGCAGCCATAATTGTTATTGATCCGAAAATTCTCATAATCATTTATTTGTTAATTAATATACTGAAATTGTTAAACTGTTAACTTGTTATATTGTTCATCTGTGAATCTGTGGCAAGTATTTATTTTTCAAATGTAAACATTTACATTATTTATTTTGCAAAGATATACAGTATTTTAAATATAAATCACTTTAGTATCACCTTTTTTTTCTATCTTTGTCAAAAACTATTCCATAATGTCAATGTATTTGTTTAATAAAGTTCATATTGTCAAATAATAGCATGGAGCGTGGAGCATGGAGCATGGAGTAAAGTTTTGTTTATGAGAAGCTTAATCAAAGGATTTGTCCTGCTCTTTGTCCTATGCTCTATGCATTACTTAACATTATGGACAAATATACTTTTTACTTTAAAAGGACTTTTTGTCATTTTGATTATTAGAAGAAATGGAATTTAAAACATATTTTCATGGATGCAGTGTCAGGGATTTTGAGAAAAAATTTTCTACTGACGAAGGGTGCCTGAAAGTCCTGGCTGATGAAAAGTGGAAAGATGGATATTCGTGCAGAAATTGTGGAAACGCTAATTATTGTAGTGGAAAGACACTTTACTCAAGAAGATGTACGCGATGTAAACATGAGGAATCAGCAATTGCGCATACTGTTTTACACAATTGTAAGATTCCCTTAAACAAAGCATTTAAAATTGCTTACATGGTTTGTAATAAGCCTGAAATTTCAACACATGAGATATCCCGACAAATTGACATACGTCAGATGACATGCTGGAAATTCAAAAAGAAGATACTGGAGTGCAGTGAAGATTCAAGGGATACACCAGCCGCTGAATAATTAGTCCCTGTCTGTAATGTTACGCTTTTCGGGGTTTGCATGGAACGTGGAGCAGAGGGCTTAGGGTAAAATATTATTTGTTAGGGCATTACAAAAAAACTATATGCTCTATGCCCTTTGCTCTATGCATTTTTAATAATTATGGGCAGACTCCAATTACTCTTCGGTATTTTTGTGTTTATTTATCCAGCCATTGCTTAAAACTGCTGACGCGTTCACGACTAACAATAATATTCTCTTCGGTGGAAGGT
>JAIOTT010000060.1 GCA_021106655.1 Bacteroidales bacterium | reverse complement strand
GTTTTTTTTGAGCAGGCAAGAATGGTGATAGAATGTAAAAAGCAATATTTTCATGATTTAGATCCTGAAATATTTCTTGATGAGAGGATTCATAAGGATTACCCCGCCAAGGATTATCACAGGATGTATATTGGAGAAATAATTGATTGTTTTGCAAAAAAATAAATTTATCCTTTTGCTCAGAGATTTTTTTTGAGTTTCATGAAGAATTTTTCCTATTTTTACACGCTTTGAAAATTCTTTATTTGATTTCGCATGAAGCTATTTAATAAATTCAGGCTGTTCTTTGGAAATTATGATTATCGAAGAAGAGCTTCCCGGCTTAATCGTATTAAAAAAACCGTCAACCTCGATGATGCACAAAGGATAGGTCTGCTTTATTTAGTGCATGATGAGAGATCATATGAGAAGATAATTAATTTCATTAAAGACCTTCAAAATAAGAGAAAAGCAGTAGTCGCATTAGGTTTTGTCATGAGCAACGATGTTCCTGCTTATTTTTCATCTTCTAATTCATACAGCTTTTTTACATTGAAAGACCTTAATTGGTATTATAAACCGGGAAACACTTTTATTAATAACTTTCTTAACGAGAAGTTTGATATTGTTATTAATCTGAGTCTTGAAGATACTTTCCCCTTACAGTATATCGCAGGTTTGTCGAATGCTAAGCTTAAAGTAGGTAAGTTTGGAAAAGATAATTCTCGTTATTATGACCTGATGATAGAAACAGAAACTGTTAAAGAATTAGGTAACTTCATTGAACAAATAACTCATTACTTGTCTATTATTAAAAATAAGGACTATGCATAAAAAATTCATCGGTACCGGCGTAGCTATTGTTACACCATTTCATAAATATGGAACTATAGATTTTAATTCTCTGGGAAAGGTAATTGAACATGTCATTACACAGGGTGTTAATTATATTGTTGCTCTTGGCACTACAGGAGAATCAGTTACATTGACTGCTGATGAAAAGGTCGCGGTTATTGACTATGTTATTGAAAATGTTGATAAGCGTGTACCTGTTGTAATTGGGATGGGTGGAAATAAAACCCAGGAAGTTGTAAATTTTATTAAATCCGTTTCATTCGATGGGATTGATGCAATTCTTTCTGTTTCACCCTATTATAATAAACCGCAGCAAAGAGGTCTTTATCGTCATTATGAGAATATTGCTGCTGCATGCCCTGTTCCGGTTATACTTTACAATGTCCCGGGAAGAACAAGTTCCAATATCTCAGCAGAAACAGTTTTAAAACTCTCAAAAAACATAGATAATATCATTGGAATTAAAGAGGCATCTGGTGATCTGACTCAGTGTATGGAGATCATTAAAAATAAACCTGAAGATTTCCTGGTGATATCCGGTGATGATCTCTTAACTCTTCCAATAATAGCTATTGGTGGTAACGGAGTTATTTCTGTTGTTGCTAATGCTTTCCCAAAAGAATTTTCTGAAATGGTGACGGCCGCAATTAGGGGGGATTTTAAATCTGCACGGGAAAGACATTACAAGCTTACAGAAATTATCAATGCTTTATTTGCTGACGGCAACCCTGCCGGGATAAAAGCAGCACTTGATATTCTTGGCCATTGCTCTAATAATTTGCGCCTACCTCTTGTTAAAGTTAATAAATCAGTTTATAATCAACTCAAAACACTGATTCAGGAGTTCATTAGCTGATACTCTTTGGAAAGATATACAGATATACAAATTTTAAAGTCGGCAGTAGGCAGTCAACATCAGGCAGTATTAACTTTGCGGGTTTTGCGTATTTAAATTTTGCGTGCTTTGCGAGAAACGGATTTTCTTCACTTCGCAAATAAAAAAATAACAATTTAACAATATAACAATTTAGCCATTTTGTTATCTTTGCATCACCAAATTATTATTAGATTATTTATCATGAAAAAGACTTTTTTTTCTATCATATTTTTATTTTTTATTTTTTCTCTAAATGGTCAGGAAGGAAATATTAAGGATCAAAATATTCAACAATTGTTTGCTGAGAAGGATGAGTTGTATTTTGTTTTTGCTGTTTCTGATCACATAGAACTCAATACATTAACCAAACTGATTTCAATTGATAATGTAAAGGGAAATCTTGTATTTGCCTATGCAAACCAAAAAGAATTTATTGAATTTTCATTCTTAGGATACTCTTGGAAAGTTTTGCCTTCTCCAGGTGAATTATATAATCCAAAAATGTTGAGCAATATTAATCGTAAGGACATCAAAGCCTGGAATTTTTACCCAACTTATGATGCTTATGATAGCATTATGTATCAGTTTGAAGCAGATTTTCCTTCTATTTGTGAAACAAAAAATATTGGTACACTTGCTAGTGGAAGAAAGCTGCTTGCAGTGAAGATATCTGATAATGTGGGTGTAAGAGAAAATGAACCTCAGTTTTTATATACATCTACTATGCATGGTGATGAAACTGTTGGCTATATCCTAATGTTGCGACTGATCGACTACTTACTTTCAAATTATGGTGTTGATTCAAGAATTACCAAAATGCTTGATAATATTGAGATATGGATAAATCCTAATGCTAATCCTGATGGAACCTATAAATCAGGAAATCATACAGTGTACGGAGCTACGAGATCCAACGCTAATGGAGTTGACCTAAACAGAAATTACCCTGATCCTCAGGACGGGCCTCATCCTGATGGGTATCCCTGGCAGCCTGAAACAGTTCATTTTATGGATTTTGCTGATACAATGGATTTTGTTATTGCAGCTAATATTCATTCCGGGGCTGAGGTTGTGAATTATCCCTGGGATACCTGGCCTCAGCTTCATCCTGACGATGATTGGTGGGTTGGAGTATCGAGGGATTATGCTGATACAGCTCAATTCAATAGTCCGTCAGGATATTTGAACGACCAGAACAATGGTATTACCAATGGCTATGCATGGTATACTATCAATGGAGGCAGAGCAGATTATATGAATTATTTTGAACATTGCAGGGAATTTACTCTGGAGCTGTCAAATGTTAAAATTCTTCCGGAAGCGGAATTAGAAGCATACTGGAATTACAATTACCGGGCACTGTTGAATTATATGGAGCAAGCAATGTTTGGCATCAGTGGAATTATCATTGATTCATGTACATCCCAGCCAATAAAAGCCAAAGTTTTTGTTAACAATCATGATTTTGATGAATCTCATGTTTTCTCATCATTACCATTAGGAAATTACTATCGCCCGATATATCCGGGGACTTATTCCTTAACATTCTCAGCCCCGGGATATCAGTCAAAAATATATAATAATGTGTTCGTAGTTGCAAATGACACCACTATCTTAAATATAGTGTTACAACCCATAGCACCTGTTGCTGATTTTCTTGTTAATGACACCTTTTCCTGTACAGGTTTAATAAATTTTCATGACATCTCACAAACACAGGCAGGTACTATTTATGAATGGAATTTTGGTGATGGATCTTTTTCTAATCTCCAGAATCCTTCGCATACATATTTAAATAACGGGACTTATACAGTTAAGTTGAGTTTGCATACAATTTGTTCCGGCTCAGACTCTATTGTTAAGACTGATTTAATAGTGATAAATAAACCTTTAGATCCTTTTGCTTCGGATGTTTATAATTGTGGTAGCGATAGTGTGATGTTAAATGCTTCAGGGACAGGATTAATCGAGTGGTATGATGACATTAGTGGTGGATCTCTTTTGGATACAGGTGAAGTTTTTATAACTCCCTACCTGAGTGCATCAAAAACCTATTATATTCAGAACGTTGTCCAATATCCATCCCAAAATGTTGGAAAACCTGATAATTCAGGTGGAGGCGGTATATATAGCAATAATTCTTCTCATTATTTATTTTTTGATTGTTACCAACCTATAACATTAATATCTGTAAAAGTTTATGCAGATGGTGATGCATTCAGGAATATACAGCTTAGAGATAATTCGGGAAGTGTAATTCAATCAATTAATGCATTTATCCCTGATGGTGAAAGCAGGCTTACACTTAATTTTGAAATTCCTGTGGGTATGGATTTTGAACTGGCAGGCCCATCAGCACCTTATCTATACAGAAACAATAATGGCGTTTCTTATCCATATGAAATACCCGGATTGATCTCAATAACTCATAGTAGCGCAGGTACTGGATATTATTATTATTTTTATGATTGGGAGATACGAAAACCAGGTTGTGTAAGCAATCGTGTACCTGTTAATGTAATTATAAATCAAGGACTCCCGGTAGCTGACTTTAGCTATAGCATTAACTTTAATACTATTTCTTTTCTAAATAATTCGTTAGATGCAAATGATTATTTATGGGATTTTGGTGATGGTGATACAAGTACTTTACAAAATCCGACACATGATTTTTTATTTACAGGCTTGTATAATATTAAACTTCTGGTAAACAACAGTTGCGGATCCGACTCTATGATAACACAAATCCTTGTAAGTAGTTTAATTGAACATGATTCTGCTCAGAGCTTACAAATTTTCCCAAACCCTTGTAATGGAAGCTTTATTCTGCGTTTTAATTCAAAACAGAATGAAGAATTTTATTTAACTATAAGCAATCTTATTGGAGAAACTCTAATAGAAAGGAGTTTCAAAGCTGAAGCTGATGAAAATCACAAATCCTTTAGGCTTCAAAATATGAAAAAAGGAATTTATTTTGTTACTATAGGAAGTAAGAATATTTATTTAAGTCGAAAGTTAGTAATACAATAGAGATATTTTTATTTATCAATATCAGCCATCATTCCTGAAGCATACTTACCATTTGCAAGATTCTTTTTAATATCCGAGAATGCCTTTATTGTTTCCTCAACATCAGCCAGAGTATGCATTGCGGTAGGGATCAACCTGAGCATAATAACACCTTTTGGAACAACGGGATAGGTGACAATGGAACAGAATATGTTATAATTTTCACGGAGATCAAAAGTTAGTTGTGTTGCTTCGGGAATACCCCCGGTAAAAAAGACAGGTGTAACAGGTGATTGTGTATCTCCAATATCAAATCCTTGTTCTACTAAGCCTTTCTGTAAAGCTCTTACAATAGTCCAGAGTTTATCTTTGAACTCAGGATTTTTACGAATTAATTCAAGTCTTTTACGAGCACCCACTACAAGTGGCATAGGCAGGGATTTAGCATATATTTGTGAACGCATATTGTAAGTGAGGTAAAAGATGATCTTTTCATCTGCAGCAACGAAGGCTCCAATTGAAGCCATAGCTTTAGCAAAAGTACCAAAGTATACATCAACACCATCCTGGACGCCTAATGCTTCACCTGTACCAGAACCGCTTTCTCCCATTGTGCCAAACCCGTGAGCATCATCAACAAGTAGCCTAAAATCATATTTTTCTTTAAAAGCTATTATCTCGTCAAGTTTTCCCAGGTCACCCGACATACCATAAACACCTTCTGTAATTACAAGAATTCCTCCGCCTGTTTTATCCGTTAATGCTTTTGCCCTCTTAAGTTGTATTTCGAAATTTTCCATATTATTGTGAGGGTATACATAGCGTTTACCTAAATGGAGGCGAACTCCGTCAATAATACAAGCATGTGCTTCAGAGTCATACACTATCACGTCGTGTCTGTCAACTAATGCCTCAATAATTGAAACCATCCCCTGGTATCCGTAATTTAAAAGATAGGCATCTTCTTTCCCAACATAATCTGCTAATTCCTCTTCAAGTTTTTCATGCAATTTTGTTTGACCTGACATCATACGGGCTCCCATTGGATATGCAAGACCCCATTCCTTTGCTGCTTCCTCATCAGCTTTTCTAACTTCAGGATGATTTGCAAGACCAAGGTAGTTGTTAAGACTCCATACAAGTCTTTCTTTCCCCCTGAACATCATTCTGTTAGAAATTTCTCCTTCCAGCTTTGGAAACATAAAATAACCATGTGTTTGCTTGGCGTACTTTCCTATAGGCCCAAGATTCAGCTCTAATTTATTAAAAATGTCCACTTTTGTTAGATTTAGATTTATATTTATAACCTATTGTATATTATACAGATATTCAGATATACAGATATTCAGATATTCAGACATGTAAAACGATCATTTATTATAATATTTCTGGATATCTATATATTTATACACCTGTATAATCTTAAATTGCGAGTGCAAAGCTATAAATTTAATTTCATTAATCAACTTAGGGTGTTAATTTGTTAATAAAGTCGAAAAGTAAATTAATGTGATAATGT
>JAIOTT010000011.1 GCA_021106655.1 Bacteroidales bacterium | reverse complement strand
GGTCAGAAATAGATTGTGCAATAGTTTTTTCATTTTTTTGTATTTTTAATTCTTATGCACTCGTTACAAACGAGCGCGAGCCGGTTTTCTTGATACTTGATACTCTGTACTCAATACTCTTCTTAAATATTCTCCTTCGATAGCCCGAATTTCTCATTTTGGTCTATATCTCCATATGGTTCGATATGGATAATAATATCATAAACATCACTGATATCTTCTTTGATTTTATCTTCAATCAGATGTGAGATTTCATGAGCTTCTTTAACTGTTATTTCACTATCGACTTCGATGTCCATGTCAATAACATACTTATAACCAATCTGTCTTACTCTTGTCCTGTGCGGATTGTTAGCACCCTCAATGCTATCGACGGCTTTAAATATTTTACGATAAATTTCAGGGTTTTTCAGGCCATCCATTAGCTCAACATTGGTTTTTATGAAGATCTTTACCGCTACTCTCATAACCCAGATTCCAACTGCAAGTGCAATGATAGTATCAATAACTGGAAGTTTTAAAATAAATGTGAAAAACAATCCAACCAAAACAGAAACGGAGATCAGAATGTCATTTTTCATGTTCTGTCCATTTGCTATGATCATCGGACTTTTAATCTTCTTACCAGTTCTACAAAGGTATTGTGACAGGAATATCTTTCCAGCAATAGAGAATAATGTAACATAAATGGCCAAATATGAAGGTATGACATATTCCTCACCGCTGATGATTCTGGATAAAGCATAATACGAAAACTGTGCTCCGGCAAAAAAGATAACAAAAGACAGAATCTTTGTTGCAATAGTTTCAGCTCTTTCATGTCCATAGGGAAAAGCCGTGTCAGGAGGTTTGGAGATCTCTTTAGCTGTGATAAGCGTGATGAGAGAAGTAAGTATATCGGTTAAGGTATCTATTGAATCAGCTACTACAGCCAGGCTACCAGAGATTAATCCAATAATGAGCTTTAGCACACCTAGTATAGCATTACCTGCAACAGCTATCCAGGAGGCTCTTTTAATGAGTTTAATACGTTTAGTGTCAGAAACCTGATTCATCAAAATATTATTACAAGGTTATTTTTAACCTTGGTGTTCCTTTGTGCAATCCTTTGTGCACCTTTGTGGTTTATTCTTTTTTACCACGAAGTTACACAAAGTACATCACAAAGTTATACGAAGTAGATCAAAAGATTATCAATAAATGAGTTATTCTCACAAAAAAAATAATAAAACATCATTTTGCCACCACACTGGAATAAGTTGTAGAGTATGCGGCAAAATATCCTATAGCCCCATTACTGATATTACCTTTAATATTAGCAGGAGGACCTGAGAATAGTGGTGTTTGATATTCTGTTTCTTCCTGAACCTGCCATATAAAATCCACATAACCTTCGTTAAGACTACCCATCTGAAGAGTTATTTTGTCAAACGGATGTATTACTTCTCTTGGATTTTCTTCGTCCAGGAAGGCAACTCCGATTCCATTGGTATAACTCCCGTTAAACAATTTATCATCAACAACCATAACTTTATTTATTGTATCTGTTATATGAATACCATTTTTATAAATATTAAACATATAAAACTCAGTAGTTGGTGGATCCAGAGCATAACATTGGACAATCCATCCTTTCCAGACTTCATTATATTTTATTGCTATTGAATCGATTGTGGAAACGGGTTTCATGTCAGATATTGCAGTATAATGTTTTGTTCCACCAATCTCCTCCTGTAGCTCAATATTAAGTATATAGGTTTTTCCTGAGATAGCGTACACATCAGGGGCTGTGGCGTAAATGCCGCTTCCGGATACTGTTTCGGACAATGGAATAATTGTTGTTCCATCGTTTATTGTGACAATTGCACCTGAAATTGTTGGCGCTTTTTGATCAGAAAAATAATCACTTGTTTTTGTTAGTTTAACAAAATGTGATGTTGTGTCTGAAGTAATTGTCCCTTCTACTACAAGCCTGACATAAGTACTGTCCAGATCCAGATCAATCTTCTCGGTACAGGAGTTGAAGAAAAGACTCAGTGAGAAGATAACTAATATAATAGCTTTAGTTTGTGTATGTATCTTTTTGTTTTTCATTTTTATCAAAATTTAAAATTATATGTTATCGATGGCACTATTGAAAACAAATACGTCATTTCAGCATAAGTAAGGTTTGGATTAGTCGGATCCTGGACAAAATTTATTGCCCATGCATTTTTTCTGCCATAGAGATTATAGACAGAAAAATTCCAGTCGTGCGAAAAACTCTTACCTGCTTTCTTTTTCCCCTTGATAGTAAAAGAAATATCCATTCTGTGATAATCGGGCATACGATATGAATTCCTTTCTGAATATATTGGAACGATCTTACCCCCGTATTCCGCACGGCCGGTAGGGAATGTTACTGGTGAACCTGTAGCATACACCCAATTGACTGATAATATCTTTCTTTCATCAATTACATAGTTTATCACAACCGAAATATCATTTGGTTTGTCGTAGGGTGCTGAATAAGTCATCCCATTATTTATTTCAGGGATCTTTCGTGTTGTTTTGGACAGCGTATAGGATATCCAGCCATTGATTTTACCATCCGGGATCTTAAGTAAAAATTCTATTCCATATGCCTGTCCTTTTCCGAATCTTAATTCCCCTTCGAGTTTTGGATTGAGTAAAAGCTCTGCATGATCCTTGAAATCTATGTTGTTATTCATAAACTTATAATAAACCTCAACAGAAGTTTCGAATTTGTTTTCCTTAAAATTCCTAAAATACCCGGCTGCTATCTGATCTCCTATCTGTGGTTTAACGTTTGGGCTGGAAGGGAACCACAAATCAAATGGAGTGCCTGCTGTCGAGTTTTGAGCAAGATGAATATATTGTTTTGTCCTGGAATAACTTGCCTTCACAGATGAGGCCTCATTAAGAACATAAGTCATGCCAACCCGGGGTTCAAGTCCGGAATAAGTATTGAAAAACTCTCCGTTTTTATAAACTGTTGAATCAATCGCAATGTAATCATCCTCATAATTATAAATAGTACCTTTCCCAATATTATTGAAGATTGAAAATCTTAGACCATATTTAAGAGTTAAACGGGAACCTAATTTTTGTTCATTGCTGATATATACTCCACTTTCAAGAGCATAGTTTTTTGGAACGCTATATTCATTAAACATACTCTGTTCGCCAACGCCTTTGGCGCTTCCGGGATCAAAGTCGTGAAAAATAGTGCTTGCACCAAATTTAACTGTATTATAGGCATCAGGGTAATAGCTCAGGTCGACTTTGGCACTGTGATCCAACATCCGGGATTTCCATATAAAAGAATGAGCTTCACCCTCGGCTGTCCCCAGATCATAATCATACTTGCTATGGATGAAGGTGACATTTGAAAATAGTTTTTTTGAGAATAGATGATTCCAGCGAATAGTGAATATCTGGTTTCCCATAGTCATCTCCGCAAATTTATTTTTAAACACATCCCGCCCAAAGTACCCGGAGGCATAAATACGGTTTTTGTCATTTATGCGATGGTTAATCTTTGCATTGAAATCATAGAAGTATAATCTACTCTCTTTCATTTCATTATTAGCGAAGATAGGGAGGAATATATCAGCATAAGTTCTTCTTCCGGAAACAATAAAAGATGTCCTGTCTTTAATGATTGGCCCTTCCAGTGTTAGCCGGCTTGAGATAATTCCAATTCCCCCTGTTCCGGAGAATTTTTTTGAGTTACCATCTTTCATTCTAACATCCAGCAGAGATGAAATCCTCCCGCCGGATGATGCAGGAATATCTCCTTTATAAATTTTCACATCTTTAATGGCATCATTATTAAATACAGAAAAGAAACCTAATAGGTGGGATGCATTATAAACTGTAGCTTCATCAAGGAGTATAAGGTTTTGGTCAGGACTGCCGCCTCTTACACTGAATCCTGAGCCACCTTCACTAGTTGACTGTACGCCGGGCAAGAGCTGTATAGCTTTAATGATATCAACCTCACCAAACAGGGCTGGTATTTGCTTGATGGTTTTATAGTTTATCTTCATTGTGCTCATCTCTGCTTTAGTGATCTCCTCATTCTTTCTCTCCCCTGTAATAACAGCTTCGCTCAGAATCTCAGTCTTAGGGATTAGCTCAATGTTAATAGTAATATCTTGATTTAAATCAATGGACTTTTCAACCGATTCATATCCAATATATGAATAAATAAATGTATAATTTCCTTCAGGAAGGCTAATAGAGTAAAAGCCATATATATTTGTAGCAGAACCACTTTCCAGCTCTTTGATGTAAATACTGGCACCCAGCAATTCTTCACCAGTGTTTTCATCACTAACATTTCCGCTTACAGTATATTTAATTTCAGCAGGAGCTTGTTGGGCAGATAGTACTTCAGAACAGAAAAGTGAAGTCAGAAAAATTAATATCGTAATAAGTCTCATAATTGTTTTTGGATTTAAAATATCTCCATATAAAACCCAAAACTTGAATTGAGAGTGCAAATAAACAAAAAAAATCTAACGGAAAATGCTTTGGTATGTTATATTAATGTTAAAAGGTTCGCACGTTGGCATGTTCACACGTTTGCACGTTCACACGTTTGCATGTTTAAAATCACAGTTTTCTGGTTACTTTTTATCAATACAACATACTAAACCCAACAAAGAAGCTTAAAAATTGTTTTATATGGGGAGAATAAATAGTTTTGAGGATATAAAGGCCTGGCAAAATGCAAGAAAATTAGTGGTTGATATTTACAAAGCTACAAAACAGCAAGAGTTTTCAAGAGATTATGGACTGAAAGATCAGATCCAAAGAACTGCTGTTTCAGTGATGTCAAATATAGCAGAAGGTTATGAAAGAAATAGTAAAAAAGAGTTTATAAGATTTCTTTACATTTCAAGAGGATCGGCAGGAGAAGTGAGATCACTTCTTTACGTAGCAAATGATCTTAACTACATCGATAAAGAGTTCTTTGATCAATTATCAGACTCAGTACTCAAAATATCATGTCAGATTTATAGGCTAATTGAGTATTTATCGAAAGAAAAACAAGTTAAAAGTTAAGAACGTGGAAACGTGCCAACGTGTGAACGTGCTAACATACTAACTCCGTATCACTATAAAATCCCCATCTTCTTCTAACTTAATAATAGTAGATGGCTTGATCTGATGAACGTAATTTTTGTGAAGGTCAACGATATGATCGACATTCTCTTTTATTTCAGGAGATATGTCGTAGTAAGTGAGTGGGATAGACTCGTCGCTTAGATTTGCTGAGGTTGAGACGATGGGTTTATTGAAAAGGCTTATGAGCTTCTTACAAAAATCATTCTTAACTATGCGTATTGCTATTGTTTTATCACTTGCAACTACATTCTTAGCCAGGTTTTTTGCATTGGGGTAAATGATGGTCAGGGGAGTAGTGATGTTATTTAAAAGATCCCAGGCTGTGTCTGGAACTTTTTTTACATAATTTGTGAGCTTTTCTTCCTGATCAAGTAGAATTATCAGGCTTTTGGCAAATTTCCTTTCTTTGATCTTATATACTTTTTGTACTGCTTTATTGTTTGTAGCATCGCAACCTATTCCCCAGATAGTGTCGGTAGGGTAGAGGATAGTCCCACCTGACTTTAATACTTCAACCGCTTTAATTAATTCTTCTCGCATTTTGTTTATTATCTAGTACAGAGTATCAGGTATCAAGATATGAATATCATCTCATTTTCAAATTATCTCATTTTCAAATTTTCAAATTATCATATAACCTTTCCAACAATTGGTCCGTCTTTATACTTGTTGCACACTTAAAATGTTTCTCAGGGCAGGCCTTTAATCCATGCAATCCGCATGGCCTGCAATCAAGCTTATCTTTTATCTCGATTATCACTGAATTATCCGAAAGCGGTCCGAAACCAAATTTCGAAACAGTTGAACAAAATATTGAGGTAAGTGGTGCATTCATCGCAGATGCAAGGTGTTGTGGTGCTGAATCATTAACGAAATTCATGCTTGCGTCTTTCATAAGAGCTGCCGTTTGAAGCAGATTTAATTTGCCGGCAAGGTTTTGTGCTTTTGGGTGAGAAGCATTTTTAATTATCTCTGAACATAATTTGTCATCGGCACCTGATCCAAGTAAATAAATATTGGTATTAACATCCACATTTTTGATAAAGTCCACCCATTTGTTAGCAGGATATTGTTTTGTATACCAAAGCGATGCCGGAGCTATGCATATATATCTCCCGCTATTGTAAGGTGAGATTTTTGCGAAGTCATCAGCAGCAGGATACAACTTAAGTGGAAAAGATTTGTTATCAGTGATATTTTGTATTAACAAAAGGTTCCTCTCTGCCTCATGCTGACCATCTTTTCCTATCTCATGTTTAACAACATCACTGAATAAAAAAGAAAAGGGGTTTTTATCAAAACCAATAGTCTTTTTTGAACCTGAAAGAATACTAATTAAACCTGATGATGCAAAGCGCTGTACATTAGCGAGATAATCATATTTTTGTTTTCTTATCAGGCGAATTATTTTCCAAAAATTCCTGTATTTGTGATTTGACTTATCCCAGACTA
>JAIOTT010000100.1 GCA_021106655.1 Bacteroidales bacterium | reverse complement strand
TTGCTTGCCTAAACTAATGTGTGGGCTTGTGAGCTCCAGTTGCAATTAAGGTCTCATCACCTGTTATTTCTACAAAGTTATTATTTATATTTGTTGTGCGGAATTTTGTCGCACTGAGTGACTAATGACTAATTAATGAACAATAAACAAATCCCAATTTCAAAATACTTGGCTAAAGCCGTTGTTAGGATTGACCTATTTCTCCTCTAACTAAGTTGGAGACAATTCAAAACCTTAATACCTTCTCTCCAAATTAACTAATCAACCAATTAACTTATCTTCCCATCATTCCAATATTCCATTTTTCCACCATTCCAATAATTTTCCACTAAGCTTTGCAGTTTGATAGTAATTTATTACTTTTGCAGGCTCAAAAAATAAAACAATATAAAATATGGAAAAAATAGCCGTTCAGGATAAAGTAAATTACAAAGTTGCCGATACCTCTCTTGCTGAGTGGGGAAGAAAAGAAATTGACATTGCAGAAAAAGAAATGCCGGGCTTATTAGAGATCCGGAATAAATATTCAAAAGAAAAGCCATTAAAAGGTGCAAGAATAACTGGTTCGTTGCATATGACCATTCAAACGGCTGTACTAATTGAAACGCTTGTTGAACTTGGTGCGGATGTGAGATGGGCAAGCTGTAATATTTTCTCAACCCAGGATCATGCTGCTGCTGCAATAGCTGTTAAAGGTATTCCGGTTTTTGCATGGAAAGGTGAAACATTGGAAGAATATTGGTGGTGTACTATGCAGGCATTAAGTTTTCCGGGAAATAAAGGCCCTCACCTTATTGTTGATGATGGTGGTGATGCAACTTTAATGGCTCATAAAGGCTACTTCATTGAAAAGGATCCATCACTCCTTAATGAAAAGACTTCAAATGCAGAAGAAGAAGCAATATTAAAACAACTCCAAAAAGTATATATAGAAGATAGTACAAAATGGCAAAGGATGGTGAAAGAATGGAAAGGAGTTTCTGAAGAAACTACTACAGGAGTACATCGACTATATCAAATGCAGGAAGCCGGGAAATTACTTGTCCCTGCTATTAATGTTAATGATTCCGTAACGAAATCAAAATTTGATAACCTCTATGGTTGTCGCGAATCGCTTGCCGATGGCATCAAGAGAGCTACTGATGTTATGATCGCAGGAAAAGTTGTAGTTGTTTTAGGCTATGGTGACGTTGGTAAAGGATGTGCAGCTTCTATGAGATTTTATGGTGCCAGAGTTATTATAACAGAAATTGATCCAATATGTGCACTCCAGGCATCAATGGAAGGTTTTCAGGTACGTACTCTGGAAGAAGCATTGCCAGAAGGTAATATATATGTTACTACCACAGGAAATAAGGACGTTCTTACAGCAGAGCATATCTCAAAAATGAATGACCAGTCAATTATTTGTAATATAGGGCACTTTGATAACGAAATTCAAGTTAGTGAGCTTGAAAAATGGCAAGGGATTAAAAAGTTAAACATCAAGCCACAAGTCGACAAATACACTTATGAAGATGGTCATGCTGTTTTTCTGCTTGCTGAAGGGAGACTTGTTAATCTTGGATGTGCCACAGGACACCCATCTTTTGTTATGAGTAATTCATTCTCAAATCAAACACTGGCTCAAATCGAACTATGGAATAAAGACCATGAAACTGATGTTTACCGCTTGCCAAAACAACTCGATGAGGAAGTAGCACGCATGCATCTTAAACACGTTGATGTACATTTAACAAAAATGACTAAAGAACAATCCGATTATCTTGGAGTCCCTATCGAAGGGCCGTATAAACCAGAGCATTACAGGTACTAAATTTGGAATGAACTAAAGTGACTAAAATTATTGTATTTAATTGGCCATTTATTAATTCGAAATTCTAGTCATTTGTAATTTTAGGCACTTCTAATTATAAACTCTTAGAAGAGAATTCACCGGATCATATTGGGTTCGATATTGCAATAAGGGTATAGTAGCCGGCCCCTTGGTTGGAATACCATCAAGCAAGAGAAAAGTAGAACCACAACAGGTATCAATAGCCAATATCTGTGATCCGGGATCAATATATAATTTTGAACAAATCTTTTCAGGATCGTATGTACATGTACGTTCAAAAGCTATAAATTCTTCGAGCGATGCCCGGTAAATAATTACACCACGATAACCTCCCGTAAACACCTCAACATCACCAACATTATTCAGGTTATTAAATTTTGGGTCAATAGTGAAGTCTACAAAAACATAGGGAATATTTAATTTGTCTTCCTCATCTTTATTGCAAGCCAAAATGATCAATGCTAAAATAGCTGATATTACAAATAATGAAAGAATTTTCCTGAATGAATTCATGCTATAAATTCAAGTATTAAAACAAAAGTAATAATTTACATCTATTTAATGTTATTATTTAATTATTATTGTATTCACGAAATTATAAATTTCGAATGACTAAAGTGACTAAAATTGTTGTCTGTTAAATAAGTCATCTTTAATTCGTAATTTTAGTCACTCAAAATTCTAGTCACTTATCAGCATGAAATACAAATCTATTATCATTATCACCTTAGTTTGCTTTGTGTCATTAAATTTCGTGACAAGTTGCAAGAGTTCCCATGCTTATAGTCAGCAAAAGGAAATTGAAAAAAGAAAGACTCAAAGAAAAAAAGAAACAGAATTACAATACAAGAACGCTGTTAAACAACATCAAAATATACAAACAAAGGAAACCAGGAAAAGAATGAAGAAAACTCAAAAAAGGTCTGGCAAAATTAACAAGCCTAAGAAAAAAACATTCTTTTTATCACGGTGGTTCAGTAAAGATAAATGCCTTGATTAATCCTTCTTAACAATATGTTGTATGTTAAACATAATATAGTATTTCGAATTCTCAGTCTGTCTATTTTAATTATTTCTTCTCAGACAGTTCTTCCTCAGGAAAATCCCGATATAAGCTTTAACTGCATAGCAACAGAGAATTTCATAATTGAAAAGGGCCTTTCACAAAACACTGTACGGACAATTATCCAGGATAAAAAGGGATTTTTATGGTTTGGAACATGGGACGGATTAAACAAATATGATGCTTATAAGTTCATAATCTATAATAAAGAAAATGGTTTGAGCAATACCGGCATACATTGTTTATACGAAGATGAAGATGGTGTGATATGGATTGGGACAGAAAACGGACTTAACAAGCTTATGCGCTCCTCTCAAAAAATAATTCAATATTTTCATGACCCCGGAAATCCTAACAGCATCACTAATAATAAAATTCATTCTATTGTTGAAGATAATAATGGGAAATTATGGATAGGTACTGAAAGAGGGTTGAATCAGTTTGATCCGGTAAGCGAAAAATTTATACCTTATTTACACAAACCTCAAGATAATACCAGCCTCAGAAGCAATAGGATCACCAAGTTGTATTTTGATGATCAGGAATCTTTATGGATAGGCACCTATTATGGTTTGATAAAATTTGACATATCAACGCAAATGCTTAGCCGTTTTTATCATCGACCTGAGGATTCATTGAGTCTGAGCAATAATCTTATCAGAACAATTTTTCAGGATCGTTCCGGGATTTTATGGATAGGAACTGAAGAAGGATTGAACAAATTCGATTATAAAACCCAACAATTTACATCCTACATTAATGATTTAAATAATATTAACAGCTTAAGTAATAATAAAGTATATGCACTTTACGAAGATAATGAAGGATTGTTGTGGATAGGTACATACGGAGGAGGAGTGGATATTTTCAATAATAATAATAATACTTTCAGCAATTATAAACATAGTGCTGACAATATAAACTCACTAAGCAATAATAAGGTATATTGTATATATGAGGACAAAAACGCCAATATCTGGATAGGAACATATAGCGGAGTTAACAAAGTTGACAGATCTTCATCTAAATTTCGCCACTTTACACATATACCCAGAGAAGACAATTGCCTAAGCAGCAAAATTGTATGGTCCTTTTATGAAGATATTACTGGAGTAGTGTGGATAGCTACCAACAATGGCATCAATCTCTATAATAAACACAGTGGAGAATTCAGCTTAATTAAAAAAGAAGAGTATCAGCAAAACAGTTTATCAAGTAATAATATCAAAACAATTTTTAAAGACAAAGAGGGAATTTACTGGATAGGAACTGAAGATGCCGGCATTGACAGACTCGATGTGAAAAATTGGGAATTTGAGAATTTTCGACATCTCCCAAATAATAAAAACAGTTTATGTGACAACAGTATCTGGATAATATTCGAAGATAGCAAGGGATATCTGTGGATTGGTACTGATAATGGATTATCCAAATATGACAGCAAGAATCATAAGTTTACAAATTTCAGGCATGATCCACTCGATTCCAACACTATTTGCGGGAATACAGTATATGATGTTTATGAAGATACTGATGGAAAATTATTTTTTTGTACAAAAAATGGTCTATGTACTTATAATAAAAATCTTGATAACTTTTTCACACATTCATTTAAAAAAGATAATGACAAAATAATAAAAGATCTCAGGATAATGTCCATGCATAAAGATAAAGAAGGCATATTCTGGTTTGGAACCATGGGCGAAGGCTTACTTAAATATGATCCAGACAAGCAGGTCTCAAAATTCTATACAAAAAAACACGGACTACCAAATAATATTATCTATGCTACTCTTGAAGATGATAGTTCAAAGCTATGGCTAAGCACAAATTGGGGATTGTCGAAATTTAACAAAAAAACTGAAAGTTTTAATAATTATGATATTGAAGATGGGATACAAAGTTACGAATTTAATGGAGGAGCTGCATATAAAAGCCCAACCGGCGAGATGTTTTTTGGCGGGATGAATGGCTTCAATTCATTCTTCCCTGACGAAATAAAACCAAATGAAAATATCCAAACATTGGTTATCACTTCACTTAAAATATTTAATAAAGAAACTAATATGGAGTATTTTGATGGTGACACTATTAGATTACCATATAATGACAACTTTTTTTCATTTGAATTTTCTGCTTTAGACTATATAAATCCTTTAAAAAACAAATACCAATATATACTTGAAAATGTTGATAAAGATTGGGTTAAAACGGATGCGTCCCAACGTTATGCTGAATATAAAAACACAAGAGCAGGGACATATACTTTCAAAGTAAAAGCTTCTAATAATGATAAAGTCTGGAATGATGAGGGTATATCATTAACAGTGGCTATAATACCTCCATGGTGGAATACCGTATTGTTTAAAATATTGCTCGCTTTAGTTTTAGGTTTTAGTATTTTGTTTTCTATCAATCAACGATTTAGAGCATTAAAGAGAAAACATGAAAAGGAAAAGAATGTGCTTGCTATTAAACAACAGCTAATGGATCTGGAACGAAAATCCTTGCGCCTGCAAATGAATCCGCATTTTATTTTTAACTCATTAAAGTCTATTCAAAGCTTCGTTGTTTCTAATAATTCGGAAAAAGCGATACACTATCTCGCAAAGTTTTCAAAGCTTATGCGAATGATCTTGCAAAACTCACGTGAAACATATATTGCATTATCAGAAGAACTTAAATCTCTCAAGTATTATATGGATATGGAAAAGTTAAGGTTTGACAATAAATTTGATTATGATATTGATGTAGATCCAAATATTGACGCGGATTTTGCAGGAATACCTCCAATGATCATCCAGCCGTATATAGAAAACTCAATAATTCATGGATTGATAAATAAAAAAGGGAAAGGAATGATCAACATCAATTTTCAGTTGATGGATACTTCTATCTTATGTACAATTCAGGATAATGGTATTGGCAGAGAAATGGCAATGAAAATAAGAGATGAATCAGGCTTAAAAAGAAAATCCAGGGGCATGCAGATAACTAAAGAACGACTTGATATATTGAGCAAACAAAGTAATGAGCAATTCCTTGTTAATATTTGTGATCTAAAAAATGATTCCGGTGAAGCGGAAGGAACAAGGATTGATCTCAGGATATTTTTTAAAGAACTATGAAAGAAAGTCGGCAGTCCACAGTAAACAGTATGTTCATGCCTAAATAAGGTTGACACTTTTATACCAAAAATAGAACAAAAATGGTAACTTTAAGGCAAGCACAGTGACTGACTGGTGACTGAAGACTGGCGACTTATATGCTATAAAAAATAAAACCATGATTAGGTCTATTATTATCGAAGATGAGCTAAAATCAAGAGATGTCCTAAAAAGTCTCCTTGAAAGATATTGCAGTTATGTTGAAGTACTTGCAGAAGCTGAGGGTGTTGCTGATGGGATTGGGAAAATTAAAAAACATAAACCTGATGTTATCTTTCTCGATATCCAAATGCCTGACGGAAGTGGATTTAGATTGCTCGAAAAACTTGACAAAATAGATTTTGATGTAATTTTCACAACAGCCTTTGATCAATATGCAATCAGAGCATTTAAATATAGTGCACTGGATTATTTACTCAAACCAATATCTCCTGACGATCTTATCAATGCTGTTGAAAAAGTACGGAAAAGAAAATTAGATAAGCAAATTAATCAAAATATTGAAGTTCTCCTTGGTAATATTAATAAGCCTGAAAAAGAACCACCTAAAATTATACTTTCAACTTCCGACAAAATTCATGTTGTTGATGTTAATAATATTATCAGGTGTGAATCAGACAATTATTACACACGGTTTTTTTTCAGGGAAGGCGCTCCAATACTTATATCAAAAACCTTAAAGGAAAACGAAGAATTACTTTCTGATCATAATTTTATCCGCCCGCATAAATCTCACCTGATAAATATAAATTACATTAAGGCTTTTTTGCGAATTGATAACGGATATATACAAATGACAGATGGTAGCAAAATTCCTGTCTCAAGAAGAAAAAGAGAAAAAATTATGGAAATCATAAACCACCTTCAAATATAATTGTTTTTTGTAGAGACGTTGCATATAACGTCTCTACAAAAACAATTTATCCCACCGTTAACTGATTTTTTTCTGCCGTTAACTGATTTCCCCTTTTAATTTTACTACTTTTGTGATAATTTTATTGTGAATCTATTTTGTATTTTCAACTCTAAATTTATATTTAAATAACTAAATCACTAACAAAATGGAAGACTTTTTGTATATACTTCTCCTGGTAGCATGGGTCGTTTTCTCAATCTATAACAAGAACAAGAAAAAGAAGCAACCAGCTACATCCAAAACGCCAATACAACATGATGAAGGCTATGAGCCTGCTCCTCAAAGGCCTAAGTCAATTCTGGAACAAATTCTGCTTGGCGAGGAACCTGAACCAATTCCTTACGAAGAACAAGCTTCAGATTTACAACTTAATGATAATTTTGAAGACGAAGTTGTAAAACAAGATAATAATAAAGAAATCTCAGATGCTGAAATAGCTGCTAAATATGATTTTGACCCAGCCAAAGAGGGTTATTCATCAGATGAATCATATGGCGAGATAAATGATTTTCCTAAAGGAGAAGATAGCGAAAAGGAAATTGATTTTGATCTGAGACAAGCGGTAATTTTTTCAGAAATTCTTAAACGTCCATATGCAAATTGAAAATTTTTAATCTTTAGATAATTTTGTTTGGATAATAAAGTAATTTCTTGTTATATTTACCCACTTTTTTAGAGCACAAAATACATTACACATAAATTTACATTCTATGTTGAAAAAAATACTCTTTACAGTTGGAATATTACTATCAGTCAGCACATTAGTGTTTTCACAATCCGGTACACTCAAGGGTAAAATCATTGATAAGGAAACAAATGAACCCATTGCCTTTGCAAATATTGTTATTGAATCTGGTGGCAAACAGATGGGGGGAACAACTTCAGACTTTGATGGAAATTATACCATTAAACCAATTACTCCTGCAAAATATGATTTAAAGGCAACTTATGTTGGATATAAACCGCTTTTGATCAGAGGAGTAATTATCAACTCCAATAAGATTACTTTCCAGGATATTACAATGGAATCAACTGTAGTTCAAATTGAAACGTTTGAAGTATTCGATTACAAAGTACCTCTAATTGATAAAGATAAAACATCAACCGGAGGAACAGTTACTGCAGAAGAAATTGCAAAAATGCCTAACAGGTCTGCCAACGCAGTAGCAACAACTGTTGGAGGTGTTTTCTCTTCTGATGGTGAGAGAGGAAGTGTGAGGGGCCAGCGTACTGAAGGTACTGTTATGTATATTGATGGTATTAGGGTAAGAGGTTCCTCAAGCCTGCCACAATCTGCTATTGAAGAAGTTTCAGTTATTACAGGAGGATTACCTGCACGCTATGGTGATGCAACCGGTGGTATTATTAATGTAACTACAAGAGGGCCGTCCAGGATCTTTGGTGGTGGAATTGAGCTTCAAACATCACAATTCCTTGATGCCTTTGGCTATAACAGGGTTGGCCTTAATGCTACCGGGCCGCTGCTGTTAAGTAAAAAGGATCCTACTAACACTATCTCTTTATTAGGATTTTTTGTTGCCGGAGATTTTATTTATAATCAGGATGGCAGGCCTACTGCCAACGGTATCTATAAAGCTAAAGATGATGTAATTGACAATTTAACTGCAACACCATTACTCCCATCAGGAACTGGTACAGGTTCTGTTCAGGCGGCTGAATTCCTTAGAGAAAGTGATCTTGAATTAGTTAAAACAACTCAAAATACTTCAAACCACTCCCTTAATTTATCAGGTAAAATAGATGTCAGAACTTCAAAAACTATCAATTTAAGCTTTGGAGGATCCTTAAATTACTTTAAAGGAAATAACTATTCATATGCAAATTCTCTCATGAACTTTGCCAATAATAGCGAAACCACAAGTACTACATGGAGAGTGTTTGGGAAATTTACTCAACGATTCCCTACAGCAAAAGAAAGTAAGTCGATTGTTAAAAATGTATATTATACAATTGATGTGAACTACTCCAGGGTTAATAATAAAACCCAGGACCCATCACATGAAGACAGACTGTTTAATTATGGCTATATTGGGAAATATACAACTTATAAAGAGAATGCCTATGAATATGGAATAGATACAGTTTATGATCCAAATAAAGAATTTTGGCTGCTTACCGGATTCAGAGATACTTTATATGATTTCCAAAGAGCTGAGGTCAATCCGGAACTTGCAAATTATACTTCCCAGTATTATAGCTTATACAATGATCCTTTAGGGCATTATCAGAATTCTACACAGGTGCAACTTGGTGGTGGTTTGCTCAACGGAGAAGGGCCTAATTCTGTGTATGGTTTATATTCCAATATTGGAACTCAATATAACGGATACAATCAGGGCGAATTTTCCCAGATAGGAATAAACGCAAATGGTTCCGCTGATATTGGCAATCATGAAATTCAATTCGGTATACAGTACGAACAACGTGTAGACCGGTTTTATGGGTATGGGCCTGTTGGATTATGGTCAATGATGCGTGGCCTGACAAACTTCCATATTGAACAGCTGGATAAAGAAAATCCAATCAGGGTTGTGAATGCCCAGGGCATTCCAATGGATACAATTATCTATAACCGAAATTTTGATGCAAACTCTCAACGTGTATTTGACTACTCCCTCAGAGAATCAATGGGCCTGAATCCGTACGGAACCGACTGGATTGATATTGATTCCTACGATCCTAATTCATATACCATCAGCTATTATGATGAAAATGGGGTCATGAAAACTGCCAATCTTGGTGGTGACCTCAATATTGATATGTTCAGCGCTGATGAATTATTAAATGATGGAAGTTCATTGGTTGGCTATTATGGCTATGATTATAAAGGAAAAAAACTTAATTCGAAACCAAGCTTTGAAGATTTCTTTTATAACACTGATGATAATGGTAATTACACACGCGACAGGGGTGCTTTTGAACCCATCTATACCGCTGCATATATCCAGGATAAATTTGCATTCAAAGATCTCATCTTCAACCTTGGACTTCGTATCGATCGTTTTGATGCTAACCAGATGGTATTAAAAGATCCTTATCTCCTGTATGAAGCTAAAACCGTTAAAGAAGTTAATGACTTGGGCGATCATCCTCAAAATATGGGTTCTGATTATATCGTTTATGTAGACCGACAAAATAATCCTACCCTCATTAAAGGATATAGAAATGAAAGTACCTGGTATAATGAGGATGGAGCAGAAATTATTGATCCAAGTGCACTTGATGCAGGTAGCGGTGTAACTCCATACCTTGTTGACCCATCTCAAGACGCAATAACTCCTTCCGTTTTTGAAGATTACCAACCTCAGATCAGTGTTATGCCTCGAATTTCATTTTCATTCCCTATCTCTGATGAAGCATTGTTCTTTGCACATTATGATGTACTGGCACAAAGACCAATGGGTCGTGTTCAGCTTGATATTACTGATTTCTATTTTATAGAAAGTAAAACAAATGATAATCTTTACCCCTTTAACAATCCAAACCTGAAACCTACAAGAACAGTAGATTATGAGTTAGGCTTCCAGCAAAAGCTTAGTAATACATCATCTCTAAACCTTTCCGCCTTTTACCGTGATATGAAAGATCAGATACAGGTTTACAGATTTAGTGGTGCTTATCCAAGATCTTATTATTCATATAATAATATTGACTTTGGAACTGTTAAGGGCCTTACCATTTCATACGACCTTAGAAGGACTAATAATGCAAGGATCAGGGCAGCTTATACACTACAATTTGCCAATGGTACCGGTTCAAGCGATGAAACTGCCAAGAGCCTCGTTACTTCAGGCCAACCTAACCTAAGAACAGTTAATCCACTTGATTATGACCGCCGCCATGCCTTAAACCTGGTGGTTGATTATCGTTTTGCTGAAGGAAAAAAATATAACGGTCCAAAAATCACAAAGAAAATCAAAGGAACTGACAAAATTAAAACTGTTGAGGTGCTAAGCAATACAGGTTTCTCCCTTACTGTTAATGGCGGATCCGGAACACCTTACAGCAGATCTAGCCGGGTAGGAGTTAACCAACTTTGGGGTAGCGTCAATGGCTCAAGGTTACCATGGCAATTCAGACTGGATCTCAGGGTAGATAAAGATTTTATAATTGCAATGGGAGAAGATAAAGAAAAACCAAGAAATACTCATTTAAATGTTTATTTCCAAATACTGAATCTCCTGAACACTAAGAATATTATGAGAGTGTACAGATATACAGGAAATCCTGATGATGATGGATATCTTGCTGCCGCTGAGTTCCAGGCTGAAATCGAAGCACAAACTGATCCTCAGTCATACAGAGATCTTTATGCTATTCAAATTAATAATCCTTCAAATTATAGTTTGCCAAGAAGAATACGTTTTGGTGTAATCTTTAATTTTTAACATCTATTATTTAATATCTCTTTATTTGTATTAATAACATTCGAAGTATAAAATAGAATTTCAAAATAAAAACTGAACAATCAAGAATACTTAAAATACATACATCATGAAAAATGTCTTTCGTTTGCTAATAATTTTCCTTTTTTGCATAATACTAACAGAAAGCTCTTATGCATATAAAAATCCTAATACAAAGGGATCAAAAGGAAATCACAAGGCTACTGCTGCTGGATGCGCAGCAGCTGCAGGTTTTACAGATCTTAACATTAATAATGTAAGGGCACGTATTAATACAGGCGGTGATATGTGGTGGGATTTGCTGGATGTTGCCAAGTATTATATTCCTGCATCTGAACTTACAACCTCTATGTTCTCAGCATCTTTATGGATTGGAGGGCTTGATGTAAATGATCAGTTGAAGCTTGCGGCTCAAAGATACAGGAGTAATGGAAATGATTACTGGCCCGGCCCCTTAGCAAAGGATGGAACAGCTTCTGTTGATGAAGAAACATGTACTAAGTACGACAAGTTTTTTCGCATGAACAGATCTGAAGTTGATGAATATCTTGCATGGTGGAATTCTGGTATTTACGATAATGAACATGGAACCACCACACAAGCAGATAACTACTCCAACTATACCATTCCTGCATCTATACTGGAATGGCCTGCTCACGGAGATATTACAAAAAATCAAAGTTATTACCTTGCTCCTTTCTTTGATTATAATGGTGATGGCGATTATGACCCTAATCAGGGAGACTATCCATATTATGATATCACAAATGCATTATGCCCTTCACTCCTTCCTTACGGAACTCCGCTTGAAAAAACAATGGAAGGTAATGGAATACTTGTCGACCAGATTATTAAAGGTGACCAGACACTTTGGTGGGTATTTAATGATAAAGGTAATATTCACACTGAAACCCAGGGAGCTGCAATTGGTTTGGAAATCCGTGCACAGGCTTTCGGTTTTGCTACTAACGATGAAATTAATAATATGACCTTTTATAGCTATGAAATCATTAACCGCTCTACTTTCCGTCTTACTGAGACTTACTTCAGTCAATGGGTGGATACTGACCTTGGAGATGCCTGGGACGATTATGTAGGTTGTGATGTTGGCAGAGGCCTTGGTTATTGTTATAATGGGAAAGCAGTAGATGGTTCAGGACGTCCTTCTGATTACGGAACCCAGCCTCCGGCTATTGGAGTCGACTTTTTTCAGGGCCCTTATATGGATCCGGATGGCCTGGATAACCCTAAAATCGGTCCAGACGGAAATCCCCTGTGCGATGTTAGTATTAACGGTATAAACTTTGGAAATAATATTATCGATGATGAACGCTTTGGAATGAGACGTTTTGTTTATCATAATAATACAGGAGGATTTTGGGCTATGACTGATCCTGAAGTCGCTGCTGAATATTATAACTTCCTCAGAGGTATATGGAAAGATGGTATCAAAATGAAATATGGTGGAAATGCACATCCAAATTCACAATCAACAGACCTGGACTGTGATTTTATGTTTCCTGCCGATACAGATCCTTGTAACTGGGGAACAGGAGGAACACAACCCACCGGCTATGCAACAGGAGCTGGCGGTACAGGAATTTTCTGGACTGAAGAAAATGTTGGCAACCAACCTTATGACAGACGGTTTATGCAGTCGGCAGGGCCTTTTGCACTTGAACCAGGTGCCGTTAATTATATCACTGTTGGTATTCCATGGGCAAGAGCTACTAATGGCGGGCCCTGGGCATCAGTGGAACTTCTTAGAGTTGTTGATGATAAATGCCAGAAATTATTTGATAACTGTTTTAAAGTTGTTGATGGCCCTGATGCACCTCAGCTTATTGTTCAGGAACTCGATAGAGAAATAATTCTTTATATAGATAATCCTATTACTTCAAATAACTATAAAGAAAAATATGTAGAATATGATCCAAATATTACTTCACCTGACACTATTCCTCCGGATCAAAGATATGATTCTACATATAACTTTGAAGGATACCAGATATTCCAGCTGAAAGATGCATCAGTTTCAGTTTCTGAGCTTCATGATCCTGATCGCGCAAGACTTATTGCTCAATGCGATATCCAGAATGGAGTCGGACAATTAGTTAACTATTATTTCAATCAGCAGATAAATGGAAATGTACCTACTGAGGAAGTTGATGGAGCAGACAATGGAGTTGTACATTCTTTCAGAATCCTTAAAGACGAATTTGCAACACAAGATAAGCGCCTTGTAAACCATAAACAATATTACTACATGGCTATTGCCTATGCATATAATGAGTATCGCCCATACTCTCAGGATCCGGGTGTCCTTAATGGATTATACGGTCAAAAACATCCTTATCTTGCAGGCCGTAAAAGTTCTACAGGGCCTATTACATCTGTAACCGGAATTCCTCATATCACTTCTCCTGAAGCAAATGGAACAATTTTAAATTCCAGCTATGGCGATGGTCCTGAAATTACACGCATTGAAGGACAGGGTAATGGTGGTTTGATTATCAATATGTCAAAGCAATCTATTGATGAGCTGATGAATATAAGCTCTCCTCCTTTCCGTATTGATAATCCGGTTTATGAAAAATCATACGGCCCTGTTAATATTAAGGTCGTGGATCCTTTAAAAGTTGTGAGTTCAGATTTTATACTAAAATTTGATAGCTTATTTGCAGTAAAGAGACAACATGTCTCTGGTAACGGATTAATTATTTTAGGAGGAGATACTGCAACAGTATATTCAGCAACATGGACATTAAAATCAATTGATCTTGATAAGACCTATAAATCTGAAACTGCCATAGATATTAATAATGAACAACTCTTGCTTGATATCGGGCTCTCTGTACAGCTAAATCAGGTCTATGAACCTGGGCCATATCATGTTGGTATGATACCTGATTTTTCATCAAGTTACAAAGCCTGGGCTGTTTTAGCTCAATATAATGGTCTTCTTGAGTCTTCAATGGAATTTGCCGACAGTACAAAATTCTGGTTGTACGGAGTTCCTGATAATGATAATCCCGGCCCTTACAACTGGATCCGTTCCGGAAATCTTTCAGATGAAGACTCCCCTGAAAATAATGACTGGAACATGTCATCAGATCCGGCAATTATTTATGACCCTGAAGAAGATTATGAAAAAGTTGTCTTTGGATTATGGGGACCCTATAATTTGACTTCCTATTATAAAAGTAGTATTTCCGGCGGACTATCCCAGGGTAATGAAGCACCTGCATATAGTGTTTTTTCAAAAGACAAGTGTAAAATGTTGAATCTTGCAAGTGTGGATATTGTTATTACTGATGATAAAACAAAGTGGACACGGTCTCCTGTCATAGAAATGGCCGCAGATCCATTGCTCTCTGATGGTGGTGTTAAGCGCTTCTATTTAAGATCCGGAAAATCTGTTAATGTTGATGGAGAAACTGATGTTACAAGTAGTGACCCATTTTACAATTCTAACTTTATTGACACCACAGGTATGGGATGGTTCCCAGGTTATGCAATAAATGTTGAAACAGGCGAACGGCTGAATATTGTATATGGTGAAAATTCATGGCTATCAGGTGAAAACGGTAGAGATATGATGTGGAACCCAACAGGTAATTTCGTTTCTGATCTTGGACAAACTTTATGGGGTGGAATGCATTACATTTATGTTATGGGGCATAACTACAATAAAAACGATTCCTTATTAAGTTGTCCGGCTTACGATTATGGAGATTTCATGTTAAGGAACCTGAAATTTGTTCATCCATCACCTGCAATAGAATTTATCAATCGTTCAAAAGTATTTTCCAACGCTATGTTGGTAAATAACTCTATTACATTTGATGAGGAAAACTTATTGTCGAAGAATGTTAATATAAGGATTAGGATAGCTAAGCCATATGCACCAGAGTATGCCAGCAAATTCGATACAGCTGCTATTCCTCAAAATAATAACATACCGATGTACTCCTTCAGAACAGAAAATATTGCAGCCCAAACAAATGCAGGAGAAGCCGCTGTAACTGCATTGGACATTATTAATGTTGTACCAAATCCTTATTAC
>JAIOTT010000306.1 GCA_021106655.1 Bacteroidales bacterium | reverse complement strand
TTCTATTGGTGGCATTGCCACTCTGGTTGGCACACCCCCAAATTTATCCTTTTCCAGGATATTCTCAATCTTTTTTCCCAATGCACCTGAAATTTCATTCGCAGTTTGGTTTTTTTATGCCTTTCCGATTTGTGTAGTTTTTTTTATAATTGTATGGGTATACCTCTATTTTATTTTTAAGCCTGCAAAAGGAGTATGGAAGAATGCTGAAAACCTTGGGTTAAGAGAAAAATATCTTGAGCTTGGCAGAGCAAAGTATGAAGAGAAGATGGTGTTTATCATCTTTGTGCTTATGGCTGTCTTCCTCCTTTTTAGATCTGATATTATCATTGGTAATTTTAGCCTTCCAGGATGGTCAAATTTATTCCCCGATCCTTCATTTATCAACGACGGGACAGTGGCAATTTTCTTTGCTGTGATATTATTTGTTATCCCTTCCAGAACATCTGGGACAAAAAAAATCATGAATTGGAGTACTGCCTCAAAAATTCCATGGAACATTGTTTTACTATTTGGTGGTGGATTTGCTCTTGCCAGTGGATTTAAAGAATCCGGACTTTCTCTGTGGTTTGGGGAACAGTTAAAATGGGTGATCAATTATCATCCAATAATTATTATTGCTTTCATTGCACTATTTATGACATTTCTAACTGAGCTTACATCTAATACTGCTACTACTGAAATGATCCTACCCATATTGGCTGGTTTATCAATCAACACAGAAATTAATCCTCTCTTGTTTATGTTACCTGCAACACTTTCAGGATCTATGGCATTTATGTTGCCCGTCGCAACTCCTCCTAATGCAATAGTTTTTGGTACCAACAGATTACATATCAAGGATATGGCAAAAAACGGAATCATATTAAATATCATAGGAGTTATTATAATCACTCTTTCCACTTACTTTTTAGGTATGTATATTTTTGATATTGATCTGTCGGTTTTTCCGGAATGGGCAAAACCATAAGATAGTATTGAGTATCAGGTATCAAACAATTAACAAACAATGAAAGATCAGAACAAAGCATATCTTTTCGCTATCCTAGCTGTATTGTTTTGGTCAACAATTGGTGCAGCATTTAAGTTGACTTTAGAATATGTGAATTTTGATGAGCTTGTGTTCTACTCATCTTTGATCTCACTTATTGCTCTTTTCATAATATTACTCTTTCAAAAGAAAATTCGCCTGATCAGTTCATTTACAAAAAAGGATTACTTTTCTTCCGCAATTATGGGATTTCTTAATCCATTCCTTTATTATTTGATATTAATTAAAGCGTACTCAATTTTGCAGGCACAGGAAGTTGTGGTACTTAATTACATGTGGCCTGTGATACTTGTATTGTTATCGATCCCTTTATTGGGTCAGAAAATTAGAACACAAAGCCTGATTGCCATTTTTATAAGTTTTGCCGGAAGTTACATCATTGCCACCCAGGGTAATATTTTAAATTTCAAATTCACTAATCCTTTTGGCGTTGCTCTTGCTTTTGGAAGCATCTTTATCTGGGCTTTATTTTGGATTCTAAATCTAAAAGATAAAAGAGAAGAGGTTTCAAAATTATTCCTGAATTTTGTTTTTGGTTTTTTATATATAGCTATCTATTCCCTTTTGTTCTCAAAAATCAGAATCCCACCTGTGGAAGGGATCATTGGAGTTTGCTATGCAGGTTTATTCGAAATGGGAATTACTTTTGTTTTATGGTTAAAAGCACTAAAGCTTTCGTCCACAACAGCAAAAGTTACTAATCTTATTTTCCTTGCACCATTTATTTCATTACTCATTATCAATGTTACAGTTGGCGAGAAGATAATGGGTTCAACATTTGTTGGATTGATCTTTATAATTGGGGGAATAATACTTCAAAGGTATAGCAGGAATAGTGGCAGTGGCAGTGGCAGGAGGAAAATAATTTGATAATGTATTAGTATGCTAATGTACTAATAAAGAAAGTCTTCAGTCCTCAGTCGGCAATTTTTAACTTGAGACGTAAAATTTAAAACTCGAAATTCGGAAAAACCTAACATCTCCATTTTCTTCATCCTAATTTCCAATTTCTATTTTCCAACCTTATACCTGAAACCTAAAACACTATCTTTGTAGAGTGAATGAACCAAGAATTGCATTTCAGACTTTAGGTTGTAAGCTGAATTTCTCAGAAACCTCCGACATGTCCCGGAAATTCAGGGATAATGGTTACAAGATAGTTGCTTATAAGGATGAATTTGATTACTTCGTTTTGAATTCCTGCACAGTAACTCAGCAGGCTGATAAAAAATGCCGTGCTGCAATAAGGCAGGCTCATAAAAGAAATCCTAATGCATTTATCGTTGTTGTAGGATGCCTTTCACAGATTAAAGCTGATGAGCTGATACATATGGATGGTGTTGAAATCGTACTTGGGAATGCTGAAAAATCAGAAATTTTAAAATATATAGGCGAACATATCATTTCAAATAATAAGATCATTGCTGTTGAAGCAGGTAAATCCATCAACTCATTTTACCCCTCCTACTCTTTTGGTGACCGTACACGTTCATTTTTAAAAGTCCAGGATGGTTGTGATTATTTTTGCTCATACTGCATTATACCAACAGTGAGAGGAAGAAGCCGTAGTGACACAATAGCCAATACAGTAAAATATGTTACAGAAATGGCTAAAAGCTCCATTAAAGAAATTATACTTACAGGAGTTAATATCGGAGATTTTGGAAGAAACAATAACGAAAGCTTCCTGGAATTAATAACTGAACTTGACAAAATTCATCGAATTGAAAGATTCAGGATATCCTCAATTGAACCAGACCTTTTAAATAATGACATAATTAAGTTCATTGCGCAATCGGATAAGTTCTTACCGCATTTCCATATACCACTGCAGTCAGGCTCTGATGTCATTTTAAAAGCGATGAACCGGAAATACAAGAGGGAGGTTTTTTATGACAGAGTCGCTAAAATAAAAGCAGCAATGCCTCACGCCTGCATTGCAGCAGACATTATTGTGGGATTTCCCGGAGAAACAGATCGGGATTTTGTGGATACT
>JAIOTT010000154.1 GCA_021106655.1 Bacteroidales bacterium | reverse complement strand
TTTCAGCACTCCACCTGACAATTCAGAAAAGTGAATTTTTTAAGGAAATGATGAAGAAGAAGGTTACAGCCCTGGGATTTGAATATATTAAAGATGTAACTAAAACATTTCCTGTAATTCGTTTAATGAGTGAGATTGCCGGGACCGCTTCAATATATGTTGCAGCTGATTACCTGTGTGACCCGGCTTATGGGAAGGGGATGATGCTTGGTGGTTTTTCCGGCATTACTCCTGCAGAAGTAGTTATCATAGGAGCTGGCACTGTTAGTGAATATGCAGCAAGAGCTGCACTTGGAATGGGAGCATCTGTAAAGGTATTCGATAATTCAATATACAAGCTCAGAAGACTTCAACAAAATCTCAAAACATCAATTTACACTTCTATACTTCACCCAAAGACTTTAAGAAAAGCAATAAGGGAGGCTGATGTTGCTATTGGTGCCATACATTCCGGAGAGGGAAGGACTTCCTGTATAGTTACCGAAGATATGGTTAAAGAGATGAAAGCCGGTGCAGTTATTGTTGATGTCAGTATTGATCAGGGTGGTTGCTTTGAAACTTCAAGAGTAACAAGTCATGATGATCCGGTTTATAAAAAATACGATGTAACTCATTATTGCGTTCCCAATATTGCATCAAGAGTGCCGAACACAGGCTCCTATGCCCTTAGTAACTTCTTCGTTCCTATGCTTTTAAAAATTGGAGAAGAAGGAGGGATGACAAATATGGTAAAAATGGACTATGGCATGCGCCATGGCATTTACCTCTTTAATGGGATTCTTGCCAAAAAACATATCAGCGAATATTATACACTACCTTTCCAGGATATCGAATTGCTTATGGCTGCTTTCCAGTAAGCAGTCTGCAGTCCACAGTAGGCAGGAAAGATATACAGATATACAGGTGTACAGATATGCAGATATACAGGTGTACAGATATACAGATATACAGGTGTACAGATATGCAGATATACAGGTGTACAGATATACAGGTGTACAGATATACAGGTGTACAGATATGCAGATATACAGATTCAAAGATTGAATTCTAATATCCTTCGTGCACCTTCGTGAGGTACTTTGTGCATCCTTTGTGGTAGAAAAAGAATAATCTTGTATTAAGTGATGAGTTTTTGAGCAGTTGCAGCACTTACTGCCACTGCTCCTGCTACTGCCACTTCTTCTAACGTATTTCGAACTCCACCTTTTCTTCTTTAATTTTCTGGTATCCGGTTTTTACTGTTGGTGGTTTAAACAGTATTACATCATATGTATAAGATGCCTGAGAAGTGTTAGTTACATTTGCAACTGTAACAGTATATGTTACATCTGTTACACTACTTGTGTTGATACCTGAAGGTTCCCAGACTATTCTGTTGTCAGGTTTATATCCTGAAATCCTGTCAATAATATTCAGGCTGACATTGTTTCCGGAATCATCTGTCATAGTAACAGTGGCAGAGCTGAAACCAGCCTCAAAAATACTGAACGACCATCTTGGGAATACCAATGATGAAGGAATATAACCGTTTGGAGGATATGCAATATAATCGGGTGCACTTGAGGGAACTGAGCCAAGGTTTTCTTTCCACATAATGGAATTAGTGTTATCAGTAGATCCGTCTCCCATTGCTATAAGTTCAGGGAGAAGAATCCAGGTGCGGTGACCAACACCGGTGTTATTTGCTCCCGGATCTTCAATATATCCTGTAATTGCATTTACGGAATGAATACCCCAGGCAATATTTGAACCTCCGGCAGCATAAGCTCCGTCAGCTGTATAACATAACCAGGAAGGAGGTGGATTATGGCTAAGAGAATTATTTGCTTTCATCATCAAAGCACACTCCTGACACATATCGGTTTGTCCAGCATTAAATGTTATGGTACCGGGTAGCCCAACAATCTTTCTGAAATAGTTCATTCTTTGGATCACCTTATTGTGAGCTTCCATGGAAATATCCCCCGCAATACAACCGGCAACAGCACCGGTCCAGCCAAGGCTGCTCAATTCCGATCCTAAATAATTATTAATATATTCGTTTATAGCAGTTCCTCTTAAACCTGAGACTTCTAAAGTAGCTGCGCCCTGAACACCTTCTAATGAAGCAGTGATCATTGTAACACCACTTCCTACTGTTGATGCTAAGCCTTTTGTGGCGCCGGCATTTGAAATAATTGCTGTGTTAACGTCAGAAGAACCCCAGCTAACATGAGTTGTTCCATCGATAGATTGCCCATTGGTATAATTTACCACACAAGAATATTGAATTGTTCCTTTACTGTGTGAGACTGTAGTGTCGGCCGGACTTACGATAATAGATGTTACCCCTGTTCCATCATCATCCTTGTCACATGAAGTGTAGATTACTGCTGAAACAACAATTAAAATAACTGCAAATAAAAGTTTCTTTTTCATTTTTTTTGAGATTTGGATTTTTGCAAATATAATATTCTTTTAATTATAAAATACAAATTTGAGACTGCTCTGAAAAATCATTTTCTTGCCACAAAGTCTCAAAGGCACAAAGTTACACTAAAATTAGAACTCTGAATGTCTATACTTTGTGAATCTTAGTGTTTTAGTGTCTTAGTGGCATTTTCTTAATTTTTTATTTATCGGAGTCGGCTCAAATTTCAAATTACGTAACACGTGAGAAACCTGAAACATTTCAATAATTTTGCTTAATTTTGTAATTTGATAAATGATATGACAACGATCCAAAACCCTGAATATACCGTCTATATCGGAAATGGAAGCCTGAGATCATTAAAGGATATTCTCTTTAATGATGGAAATGATTGCAGAATTTTTGTTTTGCTTGATGAAAATATTCGCGAACATTGCTTGCAAGCTTTCCTTGAGAAAACAAAAATACCTCCGGAAACATTGAATCTGATTGAGATAAAAAGTGGTGAGCAAAATAAAACTCTTGACAATTGTAAATATATCTGGACAAAATTAACTGAGGGCGGTGCTGACCGAAAATCAATACTTATCAATCTTGGAGGTGGTGTTATTACTGATATGGGAGGCTTTGCAGCTGCAAGCTTTAAACGGGGCATAAAGTTTATAAATATTCCCACATCATTATTGGCTCAGGTAGATGCTGCCCTGGGAGGGAAAACCGGAATTAATCTTGATCATCTGAAAAATCAAATTGGATTATTCCAAAACCCTGATTCAATATTCATAGATGCAGATTTTCTAAATTCTCTTCCAAAACAACATTTGATCTCCGGATTTGCAGAGGTCATAAAATATGGACTGATATATGACAAAATATTTTGGGAGAGAATCTGCAAAATAAATATAGAAGAAGTTAGCGATTGGTACGATTGGATAATTCCATCAGTAAAAATAAAGATGAATATTGTGGATCAGGATCCTTTTGAAAAAAACCTCCGGAAGATTTTAAATTTTGGCCATACAATCGCGCATGCATTTGAAACTTTATCATCAAGAAGAAATAATAGACCAATATACCATGGCGAAGCAGTGGCAATTGGACTAGTGATCGAATCTATTATCTCAACAAAAATTCTTGGACTAAATGAACAAGTATCTAAAGATATTTTCCGGCTTATTTATCCTGAATTCAACTTACCTCAATTCAGCAATGATGATATTCCTGAACTGATAAACATCATGATGCATGATAAGAAAAATATTAACACACAGATAAACTTCACGCTTATTAAAGAAATCGGGGATACCAGGAGAGATCAGTTTTGTGAGCGGGAGGTGATTGAAGATAGTTTAATAGGATATATTGATAAGTTTTGAAAATATTAAACATTCGTAATTAATGTTTCTCGCAAAGGGCGCAAAATGGAAAGCGCAAAGATCGCCAAGAATTTTAGGACTATTTTACTATTACGTGTAATTCTTTGCGGTCTTTGCGAAATCTTCGCGAACTTTGCGTGAAATTTTCATATATGCTGAACCATTGAATGATTGTAAAATAATATAATGGAAGTTTTAATTAGAAAAAGCACCCGAAATCTTCAGGGAGAAATTACTCTTCCATCATCCAAAAGTATTAGCAATCGCTTATTGATAATTCAGGCATTATGTGAAGAGAATTTTCAGGTTGAAAACCTCTCTTTAGCTCATGATACTGTTCTCATGAAAGAGCTACTAATAGAGATCCATAAGAATGAGTTACTGGGAAGGAAATCTCATGTTATGGAGCTTGATGCAGAAAATGCCGGAACAGTGTTTCGTTTTATAACAGCTTTTCTTGCAGCAAAACCGGGAGTATTTATGCTCGACGGTGATGCAAGAATGAGGGAGAGGCCTGTGGGAGAATTAGTTGATGCCTTAAATAAATTAGGTGCAGATATTGAATATACTGCTGTTAAAAGCTACCCTCCAATCAACATAAAAGGTAAAATTTTGAAAGGGGGAGAGGTGGAAATTAATGCAGGAATAAGCAGCCAGTTCGTTAGTGCCCTTTTAATGATCGCCCCCACTATGGTTGAAGGCCTGACTATACAACTTAAAGGAAGCATAAGCTCAAAACCATATATTAAAATGACCATTAGTTTGATGGAACAATTTGGAGCTAATGTTGAATGGATAAATAATACCTTAAAAGTTGCCGGACAAGCTTACAGTTCTGGAAATATCAGTGTTGAAGGCGACTGGAGCGCAGCTTCCTATTGGTATCTTATGGCAGCTTTTTCTGAAGAGGTAAATTTGGTTCTTGAAGGTCTGCAAAAAGATAGCATTCAGGGTGATGCTGTGATTGCAGATGTTTTCAAAAACTTTGGTGTTGAAACGGTATTCATTGAAAACGGTATACGGCTATCAAAATCCAAATACAGACTGAAGAATTTTAAATTTGATTTTACAAACTATCCTGACCTTGTACAAGCAGTTGCCGTTTGTTGTGCCGGATTGAATATTCCCGCAAAACTTAGTGGCTTGCAAAGTTTAAAGATAAAAGAAACCGACAGGCTTAGTGCACTGAAAAATGAGTTAAGAAAGCTTGGAAATATAGTTGAGGTTAGAGGTGATGAACTCAGCATTCTTCCTTCCGGAACAAATATTTTCACTTCAGGGCAAAACCTTACTTTCAAAACATATAACGACCACCGCATGGCAATGGCCTTAGCCCCTTTATCAATACTATTTCCTGAAATTATAATTGAAGATCCTGCTGTGGTAAGCAAGTCTTATCCCGGATTCTGGGATGATATGCAGAAGCTGGGGTTTGATCTAACCATTTTAAAAAAGCATCGAAGCATGGACGCTTCGATGAACGCAGGCTGATAAAATGTAAAAAACTTCGCTGTCATATTTAATCCATAATCCATAATTTATAATCCCTAATTCATAGCCCACAACCCCCAAAACTTGTACCTTCGGTCTAAAAATCAGTTAACATTTTGTTAATTATTAACTGAGGATTTTAAATAATTTTAAATATATTTGTAGCTTTTAAGAAGTGCCTTAAGTACTTGAAGTGCCTTAAGTACTTGGAGTGCCTTGAGTACTTGGAGTGTCTTGAGTTGATTTATAACTTTAAATACTCTAAATACTTTAAATACTTAAAATACTTGTTAAATAGTTGGAAACAATATATCAAGCGATGATAGTCGACGCCTTCATACCATGTTTCATCGACCAGTTTTATCCTGAGACAGGATTTAACATGATCAAGATACTGGAGAAACTTGATATAGGTGTTCATTATAATGAAAATCAGACTTGTTGCGGGCAAATTGCTTTTAACGGTGGTTTCTGGGATGAAGCAAAAGCTGTAGGGGAGAAATTTATTAAGGACTTTCCTAACGACCGCTATGTTGTTGGTCCTTCTGCTTCATGTGTTGGGATGGTGAGGAACAATTATTCTAAATTGTTTCATAATAGTGCATTACATAACGAATATAAGCAACTGAAAAAAAATATTTATGAATTTACCGACTTCCTGGTAAATATTCTGAAAGTTAAAGATCTGGGAGCAAGTTTCAATGCTATTGCTACTTATCATGATTCTTGTGCTGCATTACGGGAATATGGAATAGAGGATGAGCCGAGGATACTGCTCGACCATGTTAAAGGTTTGGAATTGCGGGAAATGAGAGACAGGAATGTATGCTGTGGCTTTGGAGGTACTTTCTCAGTGAAGTTTGAAGCAATCTCGACGGCTATGGCCGAACAAAAGGTTCATAATGCACTGGATACAGGAGCAGAATATATTATTTCTACCGATCTCTCCTGTTTGATGCACCAGGAAGCTTATATTGTAAAACATAAACTGCCTTTAAAGGTGATTCATGTTATTGATGTTTTAGCCTCTGGATGGTAAGACAATATGCTAATGTGCTAATATGCTAATGTGCTAATATGTTAATTTGATAATGACAGGAAAGTTAGAAAGTATAGTTTTATAATTAATCATTAACCATTAATAATTAACCATTAACAATTAATAACTAACAAAACTTTGGACAACCTTTTTTGCTTTTGCCCTGTCTAATAATAAAGAGAAAATAACAGCTGAGAAGCTGATTTTTTTATATACTAAATACATAATTTTTATGAACCGAATTCTACATCATTTTTTGCCTTCGATGAAACTATTTAAAACAAGTGTATTCGCAGTCTTTTTTATGTTTGGCACAATGCTGAATGCACAGGATACTATCTATACTACTGCCGGTACTGTTACAGCCTGCCCCGGGGAACTTGTTACTATTCCGATACTTGTTGAGGATTGTAACGATGTTGCATCAATCTCCCTTATATTAGGTTTTGACCCTACTGTACTCATATACCAGGGATGGCAGAATTTGAACCCTGTGTTAGCCAGTGGTATGCTTTTAGTTAACTCTGTCGGATCACAGGTTGCATTATCATGGTTCCATTTCTTTCAGTCTGCTAATGTTGGAACAGATACCTTGATTGAATATATGTTTACATACCTTGGTGGTACAAGCCAATTAAATTGGGATACTGCTACTTCAGGTAATACCCAGTATGGACGCTTAAATGGTAGTTTAATTCCTGCTTTGTTTTTTGATGGAACAGTGTCTCTCTTAGGCTTGCCTGCTATTATTACCACTCAGCCACTTAATACTACAATTTTTGCAAATACCAATGCTAGTTTTTCAGTTGCTGCTTTAAATACAACTACTTTTCAATGGCAGGAATGCGGGAACAATGGCTTTTCATTGGCTGCTGTTGTTGATGGTGGAATATATTCTGGTGCGACGACAAATCAACTTGAACTTACGGGTGTTCCTGTCGGGATGAATGGATACAGGTACCGGTGT
>JAIOTT010000408.1 GCA_021106655.1 Bacteroidales bacterium | reverse complement strand
TTTACAGCTTTTTCATACCTTCCTTTCTTCTTTGCCATTTTACCCATCATAAAGGCTGATTTTGGGGTTGGATCAAGCTGGTGCAACATTTCTGTAGCGTCAAAAAATAATTGATTATCAAGGCAATCATTTTTATCAAGAATTTTAGTTACTTTCCTTAGAAGGTCTACATTTTCCGGAGTTTCACTAAATTTTTGGGAATAAATACTAATAAGGTCTTCACAACTAGCATAAGGCTCGAAAGTTTGTTCAATATTTTCCTGTAGCTTAATAAATTCTTTTGAGTACTTTATGCTATTGGCAATGTTGAAATCAACAATATCACTAATTTGATCATAAGTTTCAACAACAAGTGATTTCCCAGCTTTTCCTTTCTCAACCAGTTTTATTGTACTTCTGAAATAGTAAACCAGTACTGCAGACTTTGAATTATTACCCTCCAGGTCAACAGATTCTTTAAAGATTTCATATGCTTCTTCATATTTCCCGGGATTCAATTTAATAAGGTCTACACCTTTTCTGCCCAAAATATAACCAACCTGATTTTTTTTGGTTTTATAGTTATCAGGAAAATATTTTATTCGCTGATCATACACCATCATAAGAGTGTCGACATATTTAAGTTTATTAGCTTTGTCTTTCGAGATTAAATATTTAACCATCTTAACACCGTCAATATAAGTGTTTTGTGTTGCAAGAGGGCAGTTATTGAATACCCACCTCCAGTGCTTTATTGCATCGGCGATGTTTTTTTGGCGAAAGAACTCCCTATAAAGAGAAAGTTCCATAACACACTTTGCGCTGTCTTGCCCATATTTTGGTCCATTACTTTTTTGAATTTCCGGAGTTTCATCAAAAATCAGAATGACTGTTTGGTTTGATTTTGCAAAAGAGGGCAGAGCATTAATACTAACAATTGAGATAATAATAAATAAAAACAATCCTATTTTTACTAACAACTGCTTCATCATAATTCTATATTAATCATATTTTTTCTTAAAGAACCATCTTTCGTATATAGATATGCCAAATGAAAAATTTACATAATTTTCTTGTATCAGTTTTTTATCTGTTGTTCCAATTCGACCAAACTCAACGGCAAAGTTCAGTGTTGACTTGGAACGCTTTAGTGGTATACCAAATCCAAAACTTATGCCAAACTTTTGTAGTTGATTCTCATTAATTTCTACATAGCTTTTGCCATATTTAAGGCCGAATCGATAATTTACTTTTTTCCAGTACTTTGAAACACTGCTGTTATCAGGGGTAAACTGAGTACCAAGAGAAATTTGCATACTGTTATTCAGAGAGTCTTTTTCACCGAATGAGGAATATTTATTCCAGTTTTGCCAGTAATAATCCATTCCAACCAACCATTTATTTGTTTTTTTTAATATAAGACCTATTCCAAAACTTGTTGGCAGAATGATATTACCAATACTTTCAGGATAACTTTCAATAGTATCTTTGAAATACTCGCTTCCACCTGAAGAGCTAATATAAGTATAAGCAAGCTGTGTTTCTTTTGTTTTGATTTTAACAGAATTATTGAAAATCAATCCGGCTTCGAGAATCAGGCCATTATTCAATTTACCTGAATATTGTAATCCGTAGTCAAGAAATACATCATTTACCAGAGTTGTGTTTTTTATCTGAAAATCGAAGCGGTAAATAGAATCAGGAAATAAAACTGCTCTTGATTTTTCGATATTTCCAAACAAATAAGAGAAGTTAAAGCCAAGGGATAAATTTTTATTTATTCGAAAACCATTACCCCAGTAAAAACGATTTACACCTCCGGATCCATCGTAAACATATTCAATATCTCCTACATCATCATCGTGTTCCGTGGCATGAACATCATAACCAACATTTGAGAATGGAAGAATACCAAAGCTACTACGCCACCACGATGTTACCGGAAAACCAAAAAGTAAATAACTTAAACTGGTATAGTTGGTCTGTGAGCTTGTTTCATTATCTTTTAAAGTAATAAAATTACTGTTAAAACCTCCCTGAAAGACAAAGGACAAGGAGTCGAAAGCAGTAAAAGAAGCAGGGTTTGAGTAGTTAATAACATTTGGGCCTCTATATGCAAGTGATGTACCTCCCATTGCCATGAACAGGGGATCAGTACTTTCATAAATCTGCCCTACAGCGTATCTTGAGTAAGGAGAATTGATATTTACTTGTGCATATACTTTAGCTGAAAATACTATTACAAATAGTATAAAGGCATATCTAATACTTGTTTTATCGCCCAACATTATAATCTAAAATTACATTTAACCCAAGCAAAACTAAATTTGGGACTGCAAAGATGTTATTTTTTAGCGTTTTATCAAAATAATTAATGTCACCTCCGCTTAAAATAATTTCCAATTCCGCAAATTTCTTTTGATATCTCTGAATAATTCCTTCAATTTCGGTAACAACTCCATTTAAAACTCCTGATAAAATAGATTCTTCGGTAGTTGTACCAATTAGTTCTGAAAAATTTGTGCTAGACATCAACGGGAGTTTATCAGTAAAATTATGTAAAGCCTTAAAACGCATGGCAATTCCCGGAGATATTCCTCCCCCAAGGTATTCACCTGATTTTGTAATGAGATCATATGTAATGCAGGTACCACAATCTATTGAAAGAACATTATTTTTAGGAAATATATGATTTGCTCCAATTATAGCTGCCAGGCGATCTTTTCCAAGAGTAGACTCTGTTTTATACTTATTAATTACAGGAATAGGTGTTTTTTCAGTTAACTCAATGAAATTAAAGTTTTCCACCATAAATCTTCTGAATGAATCAGGATAATTAATTACTGAAGATAAAATAGCAGGGATTACTTTTGACAGATTACTATTATTTCGAACATTTTTGCTAAGATAAGCTTCAATTTTACTATAGTTTTCTTTTTCGATTATTTTCAGATTTTCTATTTCATTGTTTTCAAAAATTGCAATTTTTTTAAGGGTGTTTCCAAAATCAAGGATGATTTTCATATTGTATTTTTTTGAATGATAAAGATATAATAATGAGTTTTGAAATAAGTATTTGATAAAAAATTTTTATTTATTATTATTAATTTTTAATTTTGCCCCACTTTTTGAGGTACCATAGCTCAGTTGGTAGAGCAACGGACTGAAAATCCGTGTGTCCCTGGTTCAAATCCAGGTGGTACCACAAACTGGTAAAGCGCAGATCACACACATTGATTTGCGCTTTTTTATTTTAAAAACGACAGAATATTAGTGCTTTAAGTCGAATTATATAACCTTTTTTATTCAAAACCGTACAAACCCAGTAAAGTTAAGAAAATATTATTAATAATTTTTAAGAGCCGATAATATTTTAATCTAATAATTACTAAAATGGAAACAATAGACGACATAGCACAAATAAATGCACAGGTTTTTATAAAAAAGCACTTTAATCCAAGAGATATTAATACGATTTTAGCAAGAAAGCTATTTGAGAGTATAAAAAAAACAATAGAACAGTCCCTATATACTTATGAGCTTAATATTAAAAGTGAGAGCATTTAGCTCTCATTTTTTTTACCCTGCAAGTATCAGTACTTTATTCTTCAACACCTCTACAACCCCTCCATTAATTTCGAAATATTGAGCCTCATGCTGTTTATCTTTTTGGATCTTAATGTTTCCTTTGAGCAGGACTGAAATCAGTGGTGTATGATTATCAAGAATTTCGAAGGAGCCATCGATTCCGGGCAACTGAACCAGAAAGGCATCGCCGGAAAAAATAGTTTTATCAGGAGTTATTATTTCAATTTGCATAGCAGTCAGTTATCAATTAATAATTAACCATTAATAATTAATAA
>JAIOTT010000487.1 GCA_021106655.1 Bacteroidales bacterium | reverse complement strand
CCTCAATTGAACTCCTGAAAGAATTAATAGTTGTATTATTTGATCTTTTTTGATTTTCTGGTAGTTTATGTGCAACATTGTTTGTGTCAAGTAAAAATTGCAGATTCAGCTCCAGCCTCACTTTTGCAGGCATCCCAAATTTAAATTCCTTATAGCCATACAGAGTATCACTGTCATTAAACAAGAAATAATTCTCGACAGTATCAATAAGCTCCTCAACATCTTCAATCGTATTCGGCCTAATATATCCGTCCTCCTCATTCCATTTATGCTTTAAGATATAAAAACCATCTCCTGCTTTAAAGTCAATCGTCGAAAACATATCTGCACAATAATAACTTTCTTCAACTTCTTTCACCACTTCATCAAGGATGCTATTCACTTTGTTGGCAAACTTCTCTTCCTGCATTCCTATCGAATAATTTATCCAGGTATATTGTATCCACATTAATCCCAACAATGCAAGGGCTATGATAACAATGTATACGCCTAACTTATTTCTGAACATATTACAAAGTTATTAATTTCGGCTTTACTGATCTCCTGTATGTTAACATTTAAGGTTTTTTAAGATTTTTTTGGAAAGCATTAAGATCTTTTTGCTTCGTCAAGCAGTATATTTGTAAAAATCCCTGTGAACCTTTGTTTTTCTTTGAGTAACTCTTGGATATAGCTATTACACTAAGTTACTCAAAGAACCACAAAGCATAATATATCTTTAATAAGGAGGCAATTAAATATATCTCAACCAAAGACGAAAACAAGTTTATCATTAAAACCCAAATTATGAAAAAACTCAAAACTCTGCAGAAAGTCTTGTATCTATCAGGACTTATTTTCTTGATCTTAGGATCAGCAAACATTGTTTCAGGGCAATGGACATGTGGTGATGACCTGATCGATAATCGTGATGGTCAATCATATAAAACAATACAAATAGGTTCACAATGCTGGATGGCAGAAAACCTTAATTATGGAACTATGATCCAGAGCAATGCAGCCGGCCACCAAATGTCAGACAATAGTATCGTGGAAAAATACTGTTGGAATAATATTCTAAGCAATTGTGATAATTCCACCCAACATCCCGGCGGATATTATGAATGGCAGGAAGCTGTTCAATATTACGGCGGACAGCCTACACTACCGGTCAAGGGTATCTGTCCTGATGAATGGCATATCCCTTCACAGGCAGAGTATTCATCACTTATCACAGAACTGGGAGGTGCAGCTGTAGCAGGTGGGAAATTGAAAGTTGGCGGAACTTCAGGATTTGAAGGTGTTATTGCCGGCTGGAGATGTACAATTAACGGGAGCTTCCTGACATTATTCCCAAAAGGTTTCTGGTGGTCAGGCAATATGCAAGCAGCTGATGAAGGAGTATACATGGATATTGATGAAACAAACTCTGCTGCAACAATAAGTGCCTACCCTGCTTCTATAGGATTCAATATCAGATGCCTGAAAAACACAACTTCGGGAACATCTGAATTAATTGATGGTCAGAATAAATTTAGAATCGAAAACTTTGCACAAGAAGGGAAATTATTAAATCTTTCTTTTATTACTGAATCTATTGGTGATTATATTGTCACTATTTGTGATCTGACAGGCAAGGAAGTTAGTACAAATAAGATTTACTGTCAAGTTGGAGAGAATATCCTTAGTATACAATTAGACGGAATCAACAGCGGGATATATATTTTAAATCTTGAATATAAAGATCAAGCAATATCTCAAAAATTCTATATCCAATAATATTAGGTTTAAGGTAGAAGGTTGTAGGTAGAAGGGAAATTAAAATCAAAAAAAAGGTATAACCACTATGGACACAATGAAGGCACAATGGACGCTATGAAAATACTTTGTGAACATTGTGTAAATCATTACGGACTTTGTGGTAAAGATTTAATTGGGCGTCTTTCTCGAAGAACAGGAAAAAGTATCGGTATTCAAAAAAGCGTAATCTTATTTTAGGACGGGTCAACGGGTCAGAACCTGCCTTGCGAACCTGTGAACCTACCAATGATTTATAGATATTTAACGCTCCAGCCATTTTCGCGTTCCTCAGCAATTTTCACCCATTCCGGAACTATGGTTTGGAGAAATACTTCTTTTTCACTTTTAAGTTTTTCCGCATCCATACCAATAAATTCCTGAGCTTTGGCCTTGGTAGAGATATCAGGGTATGGGATTGCCTGGTTATGACCCAGATCGGCCAATAATCGGGCAAGTTTTATTCTTGTCTCCTGCGCTATGGTTATTCCTGTGCTAACCACACGACTAGTTTCAACGGGAGAATGGAATGAGCCACCATGACTGGCTGCTGCATAATCCCAACGCCATTGAGAATGACGTATACCCTGCAATATATCTTTCATTTGTTCTTCAGTGGCACCATTATCCCATGCAAACTTAGCTTCCACATGAGCGCGTACGATCAATTCCTCAAGTTTATCCCTGTTTCCAATTATTTGATCCTGACGTTCATATACATTATCAATCAGCTTTTGTGTTTCTTCCCTATGACAGACCTGACAGGAATTTGCAATATTGTTCAGAGGACTTTGAATGTGATGATCAGTAAACTTTTGTCCGCCTTCGCTAATGTATGGCATATGACAATCAGCACATGAAACACCACGATCTGCATGCACACCGGTCAGATAAACTTCATATCCCGGATGCTGAGCCTTTAACATTGGTGCCCTGCTTACTTTATGGGTCCAGTCTTTAAACTCTATATCATCATAATACTTTTCCATTTCCTCAACGGAAGTACCATAATCCCATGGAAATGTCAGGTAAGCACTACCTTCAACAATAGTCTTATTAAAATAATATTCGACATGGCACTGAGCACAAACAAGTGAGCGCATTTCCTGATGAGTGGCTTCATTAATATCCATTCCCCTTCTTTCAAAAGCTTCAACAAGGGCAGGACGTGTAATTTTTAGATTCATCGTTTTCGAATCATGACAATCACCGCATCCAATCGGATTCACTATCTCAGACCCAAGCCTTGCCCATTTGCCCATATAGAATTCGGCAACTCCACCATCATTCATAACTCGTGGTACATCAGGGCTTTTGCATGTCCAACAAGTTGTTGGCATAGGCCCTTCATCATCTTTTAGTGGACCACCGGTTCTTAATGTATTTCTTGCATCAATAACTGCATAAGAATGGCCACGCCCCTGTTTATAATCCTTTGAAAATCCATATCCTGCCCAAAGTACAACAAGACGGGGATCAACCTCAAGCATATCGATCATGCTGTTGCCATTATACTTGCTTTTATAACTTGAATCACTGGTTTTTTTGTAGGTTTCATATTCCATAGGAAAGTTCTCTCCCCACACTGCATTTCTGGGTTCAAAGTCCCCTATCTCAACTTCAGGTGAATAAACAAACATTGCTTCTGCCTTACGTTCAGTAATTGAAGAAGCTAATAATCCAAGAAAGAAAACAACTACCATTGCTATAATAAACAATAGCCAGTTTCTAAGTGTTTTGCGCTTTTGATGTGTCATAAGTTATTCTGTTTTATTATTTATTTGGTAATTTTTTTAATCCATGCCGGAACATTACTTTCCGGGACCGGCACCCTGGCATATGGTACACTTGAAAGGCTGTTAACCCTACCATGAGGAACTTCACGGTGACAATCCCAGCAATAACGATTATCAAGAATATGCATGTAATTATCAACTTTTGCTTCAATACGAGGGTCGATGATCTCTTCAGAATGACACCTGATACAGTTATTGTAAACTACTTCTTTTCCCTCTTCCTTTATAAAAATAACCTGGGGCTCAGCACGCATTGTAAAAACAGTTGCATGGCGCAATCCATCCTTACCTTTAAAGTAATATTTATTTAATACATTATTATGAGGTACATGACAGTCGTTACAGTTTGCGACTTCTCGATGAGAGCTATGATTCCAGGTTGCATATTGAGGTGCCATTATATGACAATTCATACAAGTTCCAGGATCGTCTGAAAGATAGGAAACTGCATTTGAAACATAAACATTAAATGCAAAAAGGCCGGTAATCACACCGGCCAGAATTATTAAAACAACTTTAAATTTACCGTAAACTGAACGCTGCGAATTATAACTTTCCATAAACTTATCAATTATATAAATGCAATAAGGTAATCAATTACGCAAAAATAAAAATTTTAAATATAATTAAACAAGTCTATTTATAATAATATGTAATTTATATGCATTATAAATAATGTTAATTGATTAACAGTAATTAATTTCCATTGCTCAACTGTTCAATTGCTCAACTATTCAATTGCTCAACTGTTCAATTGCTCAACTGTTCGATTGTTATGTTTTTTCATTCATGCATTATTATCCATAATCCTCTACACCCAATCCTCTGACAAAATTTGCCCCTGAACGCCAACGACTACTTTTTTTACTGGAACTTTGCTGGAAGCATTGCTCAAAGCAGCTTGTGCTATTTGCATTTAGCCACTGCAACATGGAACTTCCATGACAACCACTGTCAATGTATGTATATTTGAGTTATCAATCATTGATGTAAGTTTTTCAACATATGATTCCAGGTTGGAATCAAGTTTCGGGCAAGCGATAGCAAGGGTCTTTCCTTTAATAAAATCGCTATGAAAACTTCCCATGGTAAAAGCAACACAATCAGCAGCCATAACAACATCTGCATTCTGAAAATAACTTGCCTGTGGGTTCAATAAATGTAGCTGAACAGGCCATTGTCTCAATTCTGAAGGTGCTGAAAAATTACCTCCGTTGCCTGCATGCTTTCCTGCCTCATTCACCTTATCAATATCAATGTTAAAATCAATTGGAGCTGCACTCGGGCAACCACATGCAACTGCTTCAGGCACTTCAGCAACTTCAGGTACCGAATGTGAGTGAGCCATATCAGGCTTAATACCATTATGCACCATATGCTTAACCTCATCCAGATCAAAACCAAGTGAATCCCTGTTTGCCTCGAGGTACTGCACTCCCTGCCCCATAAACTGCATCTCATTATGCTCTTTAAGATGCTGAAGGTGGGCTATAACAACATTCTTACCTTTTTTTACCATCTCTTTGATCACAGCAATCGCATCATAAGGTTCTGCTTCTCTTCTTTCGATAGTAATTGCTCCCTCCGGACAGTGCCCGATGCAAGCTCCCAAACCATCACACATAAGATCACTGATCAAACGTGCCTTGCCATCAATAATTTGTAAAGCACCTTCATGACATCCAGGAACACAATCACCACATCCAGTACACAAATCATCATCTATTTTTATTATATCTCTTTCCATTTTTTTATAGTTTTAATTATTTATTTTATGTTTTATGTGGCAATATTATACAAAGTGATTAAAGAAAAAAGTAACATTTGTTACAATTGCGAATATTTATTACTTTTATGGAGGAAATGAAATCTTGCCACAAAAACACAAAAGCACAAAATTCCACAAAAATTTAATAAATTTTAGTGTGATTTAGTGGCTAAAGATAAATTCTGACACACACAGATAATAATAATTAAGCATGATACACATTTTAAAAAACTCCCCGGTTTTCAAAGGGATCAATCCTGCTGAAATAGAAGAAATACTAATTAAAATAAATCACCAACTTCGATCCTATAATTCGGGTACAATAATCTATCATAATGGGGATGAATGCAACAACTTGCTTACGGTTATTGAAGGAAGTGTTAAAGGAGAGATGGCGGATTTTTCAGGTAAGATCATAAAAATTGAAGATATTGAAACACCACGACATATAGCAGCAGCCATTATTTTTGGATCTAACAACAAATATCCGGTTAATGTTGTGGCTAATTCAGATGTTAAGATATTATTTATTCCCAAAGAATCATTTCTAATCTTATTGCAAACCAATCAGATAATTTTAAGCAATTATTTAGATATTATATCAAACAGAACACAATTCCTCTCAAACAAAATTAGATTCCTTTCATTTAAAACAATTAAAAGTAAAATAGCTCATTTTATGTTAGAGCTTTCGAAACGACAGAATAATAATTTCATCATTTTACCAAAAACTCAAAAGGAGCTTGCAGAATTTTTTGGAGTAACTCGCCCTTCACTAGGAAGAATAATCGGCGAATTGGAGAATGATGGGATAATTAAAGCAAAAGCGAAAAATATTGAAATTCTTAATAAAGAAAGTTTAATCCGCCTATTGCAATAGAAATCCAAGATTGATAAAATTTACTGAATATTTTTACTCCTGATTTCTAATTACTTACAATTTATTTTTTATTTTTAAAAAAAAATACTTGCTATATTAAAAATCTTTTATACTTTTGTAGCGATTACATTTTTATAATTATTACATTTCTTGAATAACTCAAATGACAAAAGTTGAAAACATAAGCGAATATCTTCTAAAAAATGATATTAAACCATCATATCAAAGAATGAGGGTTTTTGAATATCTTACAAGTAAGCAAAATCACCCTACTGTTGATAAGATTTATAAAGAGCTAATAAAAGAGATTCCTACACTTTCCAAAACAACAGTATATAATACTTTAAAACTGTTTATGGAAAAAGGAATAGTAACAGTTGTAAATATTGAAGATAATGAAGTAAGATATGATGCTGATACATCTTTACACGGCCACTTTAAATGTGAGAAATGTGAAGAAATTTATGATTTTAAGATAAATCCTTCAAATATTGATTATGGAGAGATTAAGAATTTTAAAATAAATGAAACACATCTTTACATTAAAGGTGTTTGTGATAAATGTAAATAAAAAATCAAAAAAAATTTAAATGTTCACAGTTTAAAATTAAAGGGAATTACTTATAGATGAACTATTCATGACAAGTAAATTTTCACACAAGAAATAATTATATATGAAATTTGAAACTTGATCCTGATAGTTATCAGGACGAAATTTGGAAAAACATATTTAACAGCCTAATTTCAAATATCCAATTTCTAATTTCCGAACATGAATTAACTAGAAAAATATAAACAGATAAAACAATTCAGTAACTTAACAATAACAATTTAACCAATATAAAAAATAAATTATGGAAACATTAGTAGGAAAAAAAGCACCTTTATTTAAAGCAAAAGCAGTTATTAACGGATCTGAAATTATAGGAGATTTTTCTTTAGAACAATACATTGGTAAGAAAGATGTAATATTTTTCTTCTATCCTCTCGATTTCACATTTGTTTGTCCAACTGAACTTCTTGCATTTCAGGAAAAAATTGAAGAGTTTGAGAAAAGAAATGTTGCAGTAGTCGGTTGTTCAATTGACTCAGAATTTTCACATTGGGCCTGGTTACAAACAGAATTGAACAAAGGTGGCATCAAGGGAGTGAAATATCCGATTGTTGCAGACCTCACAAAAACAATATCTGAGAACTTTGGAGTTCTTGCCGGTGAATACGACTATGATGAAGACGGTAAAGCAATATTTAATGGAGCTCCTGTAGCATACAGAGGTTTATTCCTTATTGACAAACAAGGAATCGTGAGACATTCATTAATTAATGATCTTTCATTGGGAAGAAATATTGATGATGCACTTAGAATAGTGGATGCTTTGCACCATTTTGAAGAACACGGAGAAGTTTGCCCTGCAAACTGGACTGAAGGAAAAGACGCTATGAAACCAACTCAGGAAGGTGTAGCCGAATACCTAAGCTCACATTAAAGAACTGGAAAGATGGAATGATGGAGTGTTGGGTAAAAAATGAAATAGCTGATTTCATTATTCCAATATTCCATCCCGATAACTATCGGTACCAGTATTCCAATAAAAATTTATTAACAATAATTTTCACGAACAAAATATCTTTATATATTTAGATTCTATAAAATAAAAAAAAGGAGAATAAATTATGACAAAAAGATCAGAAGTATATAAATGCAAAGTTTGCGGTAACATTGTTGAAGTTAAGCATATTGGAGGAGGTGAATTGGTATGTTGTAATACTAAAATGTCTCTGTTAAATGAAAACACAACTGACGCTGCTACAGAAAAACATGTCCCTGTGATTGAAAAAATTGATGGCGGTTATAAAGTCACTGTAGGTGAAATTGCACATCCAATGGCAGATGATCATTATATTGAGTGGATTGAGCTGATAACTAAAGATGATGTTTATACAACATATCTAAAGCCTGGTGAAAAACCTGAAGCTAGATTTCTCACGGAAGCAGAAAATGTAACAGCTCGGGCTTATTGTAATCTACACGGAAATTGGAAAAATTCATAAAGATAAGGATTATGGAATGCTGTTTGCATTTT
>JAIOTT010000249.1 GCA_021106655.1 Bacteroidales bacterium | reverse complement strand
CTCGCCACCGATTGGACAGTCTCTGACGATGGACTTACTTACACATTCACTATTAAGTCTGATGTCAAGTGGCATGATGGTGAGTCTTTTACGCCCGAAGATGTTAAGTGGAACTTCGGATTTGCTTGTAAGGCTTTGGTAAATGCTCAAGTCGGTAATGCTCTTCCTTCTCTTGTTGGCTATGATGAATGGGTGGATCAGACAGAAATAACTGACCTGGCAGGTTCCGGAACACAGTTAGACAATGAGGGTATTGTTATTAATGGCAATGTTATTACCATTAAGTTAACTGAACCGAACAGTAAATTCCTGACTGTTTTGGTTCAGTTTCCAATGCTTCCAAAGCACCTTCTTGTAAATGAAGACCCTTTAACATTTCATATTAGTAATTTCTGGATTAATCCTATTGGTACCGGTCCTTATAAAATATCACTAATTAAACCCGGAAGCTATACCATTTTAGAAGCTTTTGAGGGTTATGATGGATCTGCACCTAAAATTCAAACGATTCAGGTGCTGCGTGTGGCAAGTACTGATGTATCTATTCTAATGGCACTAGATAATAAAATCGACTATTTATCAGGTGCTGGGTTTGACGCTGTTATGGAAAATCCCGCATTCAGGAGATATGATAATCTTGGCATTTATGAGAGATATTTTGAGGCCAACACAACTGGGGCTATCGGGGATTTTGATGAGGGGGGTCTTAACAAGAATATTGGTGATGTTAGAGTGCGACAAGCACTTATGCTTGCTTTGGACAGACCTGCTATAATAAAGGCAGTATACAAGGATTCTGTAAAACTTGCGAATGCCTCTCTCCCTTCGGATTACCCTTGGTACGATAAGAATCTTGCAGTACCAGGTTATGATCCTGAAAAAGCAAAGCAATTGCTTGAAGAGGCAGATTATGATTTTAACGAACCCATTAAACTTGCCTGGTATTATAACGATCAAAATTCGAATGATCTTATAACTGCAGCAGCAGCCTCTTGGGAGGCAATTGGGCTTAAAGTTGAGCTTTTGCATCTGACTACGCCCGAAGCTGATACCTATACTCTGGTTACAACTAAAGATTATGACTACTGTCTTTTTGGGTGTGGTTTTAGTATGATTGAAGATGTTTATATAAGGTATACAGACGGTTACCCTTCTCCGGCAACTACCGCCGAAGATACAGCAGTTTTTTCTGAGCTTACTACACAAATGGAAACGGTAGATATGGCAGGGAAAATCGAAATCCTTAAGAAAATGCAAGTTTATGAACAAGAAATTTACCAAAACATACCATTGTTCTTTATGCCGCGTTATAATTACATTAACGAAGAAAGAGTAATAAAGGCAACTGATTTGATTGCTGATGAGACTTTAAACTATAAAAGGAACATTGAAAATTGGGAAATTATAAGTAAATAGACTATGAAGAGTTAGATTGTTTTTTAATTGCAGAGGTGTATATTTTTCTATAAAATAAGTGGAAAACACCTCTGCATTTTTATGGCGTGTTGTGATATTTGAAATTATCGAGGAGATAATTTGATGTTAAAATATTTTCTTATACGATTATTATCAATAATACCAATGGCAATTATTATAAGCATAATTATTTTCGCTGGATTGCAAATGACACCGGGTGATCCGGTTAGATTTAATATATCACCAGAACAACTGGCGAATATGAAAGGCGACTTAGGGGCAGTTAAAGAGGCACTGGGGCTTAATGCACCAGTGTATGTTTTGTATTTCAAATGGATTAATAACCTGTTACATGGAGATTTCGGATACAGTCTTGTTAACGGAACTCCAATAAGCTATATGTTACGTGGCTATCTACCGGCATCAATTGAATTAATGTCTTTTGCACTTTTGATTTCCTCTGTTTTAGGAATTTCCTTTGGGTTGCTGGCTTCAGTAAAACAGAACTCAGTCATCGACTATGTGAATACCAGTTTCAGTGTTTTTGGTATCTCTATTCCTGATTTTTTTGTTGGTATTATCGCGATATTGATTTTTGGATTAAAATTACAATGGCTGCCCATAGGAGGACGACTTGAATATGGTAAAGAGGCGTTTTTGGAAAGATTTCCACATATGATTATGCCGGCACTTGTTTTGGGATTTGCTCTTACCGCAGTACTAATGAGATTGACCCGGGCTTCAATGATTGACGTGCTTAATAAAGATTATATAAAGACTGCAAGGAGTAAGGGTTTACCTGAGTGGAAGGTCATTATTAAACATGCTTTTCGAAATGCTCTTTTACCCGTTATACTTCTTTTAACCTTTCGTCTCACAATGTTAATAGGCGGTTCCGTTATAATAGAAACTGTATTTAACTACCCGGGTATAGGCAAATTGATACTAGATGCTATTTCGGCAAAAGACATTCCGGTTGTTATGATCACCTCAATGATGATAGCAATTGTAGTTCTAATTGCAAGCTTTTTAGTTGATATGTTAAACGCATTAATTGACCCAAGAATTAGATTTTAGTAAACCAATATGGTTTAATTAGAAAACTCTTTAGATAAAAAAGGAGCATCAATTGATAAAAAAAAGTTTAAAATCCAGTTTGGCTCATAGAAACTGGGAAAAATTCTTAAAAAACAAACTTGCTATAATTGGCTCAATTATTCTGATTATAATGTTGATTGCCATAATTTTTGCACCTTTAATCACCTCTTATGATCCTAATGCGATTGATCTTAAATATGGGGTAAATGGACCATCGGCAAACCACATACTAGGTACCGATAAGTTGGGACGAGATGTATTTGCCAGACTCCTTTATGG
>JAIOTT010000422.1 GCA_021106655.1 Bacteroidales bacterium | reverse complement strand
CCATTCGATCACTAATATCTTTCTCGATAACGGATACCGGCAACATACCGTTCTCTCTTTTATAAATATTCTTATATCGCAACATTATTATATACCGATGGAATCCATCAACAATAATATATTTATCTCTTTCTTTATCATAAAAGCAAACAATAGGCATTGTATAGCCATCGCTTTTAATACTTTGATAAAGTAAATCCATCTCTCTTTTAGCAACATGGTTTGGATTATAATTATTTGATTCTATTTTATCAATCGGTACACTAATTACATTGTATACCGGGCTAACAAATTTTTTCATACCTCTTTTTTTAATTCTTCAATAGTTTTATTTTTAAAAGCTTTTAATAAAGCACCTTTCTTATCAACATTCTCCTTCATCATATCTTCGAGGCCAACGTTGCCGCAAAAATCATAAACAATACAATCATGCTGTTGGCCATGGCGGTATATGCGATGCATAAGCTGGTCGTGCAATGCATAATCCCAGTGCTTATCCCATTTTATCATAATATTGTAGTCCTGCAAGTTTAAGGCAAAGGCATTCTTTTGCCAGCTGATGATCCTGATGCCCGGGAATGCTTTACTGAGTTTCTCCCTGGTATCGATATATTTTACACAAATCAATATTTTTGACTTATCATGTCTTGACAAAATTCGTCTTGTTATTTCAAACTTTTCAGGACTGCATGAGTAGTTGTGTTGCAGCTTCTGGGTTATCTCGAGAAAGATATTATTGTTCCGTAGTTCCATTACTTCGTTATCGAGATATTTCCGTTTAAGGTATTCATGATCTTTCTTTTCCTGTTCTGTTAGGCAGAAATGTATATCGATAAACTGAACCTTAATATTAATGCTGAGATCAGCTTCAAATACAAAAGGCGATATTAATGAATAGAGATAATCAAGGTTGTGATACCTGTTTATCCATTCGCGGGTAATCGAACGCCTACCAATGCGCTTGCGCATAGTTGTGTATTCGCAAAAGGTATTCTTGTATTCGGCTGTATCCATCTTTAAGATTTTCGGACTAAGAAACTCCATTTGCGACCATAAGTCCAACAGGTTACGGCTTACCGGAGTTCCGTTTAATACAAGCTTATACTCGGCAAGGGTGCTAAGAAACAATATTCGTTTGGTCCGCTTAGCTTCAACATTCTTTATCTTAAGGCTTTCATCACAAATAATAAAAGGCCGCTGAGCCTGCCGAAGCGCCGATGTTATATTAAGATATATGCGATCGGATGCCGATAAACTCTCCACTCCGATAAAATCATGCTGCATTTGAAACCCGCCATAACGCTCAATTTCTGCAACAACACTTTCATTATAATTAGTAGTATTAATTGCTTGGTATGGTGCCAGGTAAAGCACATAATCAGGATCAACACTTTTAACCAACTCAAAAGCAGCCCTTGTTTTACCTGTGCCTGGTTCCATAAACAAAGCTCCAACTTTGTATTTCTTTAGCTTTGATATTGCACTCTTCTGGCTATCTAATAAGGTCTGCATCAGGTTTAACGTTTTTGTCTATTATTTTTGCAGGAATATGTTTTTCAAATGTATAGGATGGTAACAACTTCCGGGTTTCTTTATCAAACCATCCTTGCTTTTTTGATGAATATTGCAAATTTACTCGCTCTAATACCCATGCACTTATCCAATAGGCTTCTGATTTAGTTACATCATAATCTTGTCCAAAATATTGGCTTTTTGGGATTAATGCTTCTGAACCATTATAACTAGTTACTACAAGACATTTATCAGAAATAGAGGTGAGGCTTTGCAGCCTCACCGAATAACATAATACTTTCATAATTAAAATGATATTGCGTTATTAAATTGTGTTTCTGATAAAGCAAATACGCTTATAGCCTTTCCACTATTTAACACAATAGGATGTGTGAAAGGTTTAGAACATTCAGGGATACTTTCATCCCATGAATTTTTAGTCATACCATACTGTTTATCAGTAATGGTATATATTTTACCAGAAAATCCATGAGCAATAAGATTATGCAGAATGTGCTGACTCCGCTCATTAATTAAATCAACAGGAGCGTGAAATACGAAGTGATCATCACCAAATTGGTAAGAAATTGGTAAGTTACTTAGAAAGTAGTCAGTTTTCCTAATAGACCTGTTTAATGTTACAATCCCCCAAAAGATTTTGTAAGGGTTAAGAGTGATTTCTCTGGAATGAATTTTTGATTTTTTCATTTTCATAATGCCGTATTGAAACTGTTGCCGCCAGCTTTGGTTAATAATTATGCTACAAATATAATATCAAATATGATATAATACAAGCTTTTTTGCAATTATTTTCAGTAATTTTTAGAATTTATAATAATTCTAAATAATATATTCAAAAAAAAATTTCTTGAGTTGAGCCGGTTATTTTCATTAATCCTTTTTTCTTAGCCATATCACAAAATATTTATCTTTTTTATTATCCTGGTAATATCCTTTTTCTATCCGGATGTAATAATTCTCTTTAAATCCTATGGCTAAATCTTTTGCCATTGCTCGGGTTGATTGAATCGCAAGGAATTCATATTCTTTCCCGTCAAATATTTTTGTTTTTAATTTTTCCATTACGATATCCTCCCTAAATTTTGTAATTCCGAAATCTCTTTTTCATAATCCTTCATCAGATCATAAGAGATGTAAGCCCTGCGATTAGCAGGATCCTCGAAGAATTCAATTAGTCTTTTATTATCTTCTTTCATCTCTCGAATCTCATCAACTAATACTTGAATATTATTATCTGATCCCTGGCCGGATGGATATTCCTGTGGTTGGGATCCGGTGGATGATGAACCTGCAAAAGCCGGTGATTTTGATACACTATATAATGATGTGAAATCCGGAACCTGTGAGATTGATGAGCTGGGCATTAATCCTTTTCTTATATGTTCCAGGTGCGAGATAACCGGACCGGTATAAGGATCATCCATCATCTTGTTTGGTGCAATCCATTCGGTGCCTTTTTCACCGGCTCTGTAAACTCTGTCTCCATCGGTAAATCCACCTCCGGCATATTCAGGTAATGGTTGCGACATTATTGCGGCTGCTTGTAATATTCCTTGTGCTGCAATAAGAGCTGACCAAGCAAATCCAACAGGTCCAGGACTCATAGCAATAGCACCCATAATTCCCCTGGCGGTATCTGTGGCCACTGAGAATAATCCGGATATCTTTTCTCGCTTGGCATTTGCAACATCGAATTCAGCACGCTTTTTCTCCATCTCATCATCCAGTGCCAGAATTTTCTTATCATATGTCTTCTGATCGAGCAGACCTTGATCAAGTTGTTTTTTTAGTATCTCTTTTTTACGATCAGCTTTTTTCTGTTCGGCATTCAGCTCTTTTTCTGCTGCCTGGCTCTGCAAATCTGCAAATGCATCATATGCAGAAGCAAGATCATCAATATGCCCAAGTGCTTCCTCGAAGTTTTCCTGGAACGTTTCCCAGTCCTCAGGAGACATTCCAAATATATCAGTTTCCTCCTCGGCTTTAATTGCCTCAAGGTCCTTGACTAATTTTTTATAGGCTTCAGTAGTCATTAACCCATGCTCTTCAGCAAGTGTAATAAGATCCTGGTATTGTTTTATTTTGGCCTTCTTTTCTTTATCGAATTCTTCGAGATAAAACTCTTCGAGCTTTTGTTGTGCCTCTTGTTTTGCCTTAAGGTGTTTTTCTTCCTGTTTTTGGATTAAAAGGTTGCGTTCCTGGTAATAAAGCTCTGTAATTTCATTTTGAGCTTTCGCATCTCCCTCCGCTTGAGTCCAGAGTTTATCATATTTTTGTTCTAATGCTGCAAGTTCCTTTGCATCTGCATCCAAAGTATCCAGGTGCATCTGCTCGCGGATCTTCTTTATACTTGCCTGGAGTTTCTCATAAGCTGCTTTTTGTTCTGCTTCAGGATCAACAACACCCTTCCTTTTTTTATCAGGTGAGAGTGTTGCAATATATTCAAGTTCTTTATTTATAAGTTTTAATGAATTTTGGAGAGTTGACAATTCACCGGCTTTATTAGCAAGGTCACCCATAAGCATTCCTGATAAGTCAACACCCTCCAGGTCCCTTTTCATTTCGATGATCTCATCAGTAATGATATTTTTCAAACCTTTTAATTCAGGTGCAGTCAGCTTTTTCATTGCATCCCTGAGCTTATTAATTGATTCAATAGATGCATCAATTTTTTCAGATTCAATAAATACACCGGGGCTTATTTCTTTTAATTCTTTCTGCAGTACTCCAATATCGCGAAGGAATTGCATTATTTTTTCACGGTTTACAATTCGTTCTGTCCGTTCAAGCTCTTCATTAAACTCCCCATATTCATCGGTTGCTTCTTTTGTATTATCTTTAAAAAGCCATAGGGCTGTTATAACAGCGGAGAGTAATGGAACTATCATACCAAGTGGACTAAGCTTCAACGCAGCATTGAATCCCTTGGTAAATATTGTGGCAATTTTAGTAAGCTGGTTATATCCTCTTGTAGCCAAATTAACAGCCAAAAATGCCGCTTTGTTTGCCAATATTGCCGATGTCACAACTAGCAATATTTTTCCAAATATTTTAAGGGTTTTTGAGTGTTTCTTAGTCCAGTCCATTAAACTCATCAACACCTTAAGCATATCTGTCATCTTATTTGTAGAAAACAATAATGCCGGTTGCAACTTTTCACCAAGGGCAATTGACATAAGCTGCATCTGATTTTTTGCCTGGTCTAATGATGCAGTTGTATTATCAGTGTTAATAATTGCCTGCTCATAAGCAGTGTTGGTACCGGTAACCGCCTTAGTATACTCTTCAACTTTTTCCGTGCTATCAGATAGTATCTGTGCTGTCAATACGTTTTCCTTACCAAACATCCTGGTAAGCTCAACAGTTGAATACCCTTTTTTAGCAAAGTTTTCCAGGGCTGTTGAAAGTCCAACAACAGCCGGATTAGTATCATCAGCTCCCTGTTGTAGTGTTAACAGGAAGTTTCTTAGCTTTACACCTGACTCAGCTCCCTTGACACCTTTTTCTGCTAATGTCTCTATCAGTCCAACTGACTGTTCAATTGAAAGGTTGGCATTAGCAGCTACAGCTCCAAAGTTCTTAACTGCTGCTGCCACATCAGGAATTGCTGCAGCACCGGCTTTGGATCCGGCAGCCAATGCATTAATATAACGTCGAGCCTGATCAGCAGGAGCATTAAACTGATTCATTGTATTAGCAAGCGACTCAACAGCCGGAGCAGTTTCCATATCAGCTGCCTCGGCTAGGATCAGAGCTTCTTTTGTGACTTCTGCCAATGCTTCCTTGCTTTTCAATAATTCAGGCTTAGCAGATCCCATCAATTTAAAGGCCTCAAGTATTTCGGTTGCTGATTTGGTGATCTTTATACCTTCCTCAGTTGTTGTTACACTGAGTTTTTTAGCTTCATCACCAAGCCATTTTAAATCATCACCCACCAATCCAGTAAGTGATGATAAACTGCTTAAGGATTTTTCAAATTTATTTGCTGCATTAATAAACTTCCACAGCATAGCAATAGCTCCACCAATTGCAGCTCCAATAGCAAGAAAAGTTGTCATACCATTTCGAACCTTGCGAGTAAGGTTGGACCAGGAGCTTCCCGTATTTCGCAATGATGTATTATGATCAGAGATGATCTTTTTTAGCCCACGGATCTTCCTGGTATGTGCCACATATTCCTTAGAACCTCGTGTCATGCGCGATTGCTCATTAACGAGCTTATACATTTCCTTCTTAATGGAGGCAATATCGTTTTTTACTTCCTTACCATTTATATATAGGTTGATCCTTCTGTTGGCTGTTGCATTACCCATTACTAAGAGATTTTAAAGTTGATGCTTCTACTAAAGCAGTATCGGCATAATATTTTTGAACCAGATCTGTTAATGAATCAAAGCGTGAATCTAATGTTGGATTTAGCCAGTCTTTTGGTTTGCGCATCACTTTTGGAGAAAGGCCTTCAGGTAATTTTTCTATCTTTCTAATCACCTTACCTCCCTCGCGTTTATAACCACGTCCTACTCCATAATGGAGAAACACTCCATGCCGATCGAAAGTGAAGGTTATCCTGTCAACCATTCCATAGTACTTGCGATACTTTACACGCAATGATTTAACCAGCTCTCCCTTCCCTTTTTGCGATAGTGATGCAATCCGGCTTCTTATTTCAGCCTTAGTTCGAGCTGACCAAGCTTTTACATCTTGATTTAATTTTTCATATGGAACCTGGTCGTTCATTTTACAAGTGTTGCTTCAGTTTCTTTTATTCCGTTCATCGAAAGAAGGAATGACAGTTTTTTTGGTATGTAGTTAATATTTCCAACTCTCACTTTTCTTGCTGCCGTTGTTCTTTGTGCTGAAAAAAGCTTAATAATATCTACCAGGTTTGAGAGATCACAATCCAGCTTCATCTTAACGGTTTCAGAATTCACAAGAAAATCATACCAGGGCTGCAGGAACTTTTGAAAAAGATCCCTGTTGATAATCTCATAATTACCGATGCTGTTTCCATTATTATCAAACCTGGTACAGCTTGCAAGCGGATAATCATTGTTGTTATCATCTTCATGCATACCTCGATAGAACATCAGGATAAGATCAATATCATTTTTACCGGTTTCAAAGGCCGGTGATGAGCCAATATTTAAAAACTGTGGACTTATAAATTCCTCACCTTTATGCATTGTTAGTGTTGAGATGTCCGGCGCAACTTCTGTGGATCCATCACCGGTGGTTTGCTTATAGAATACATCAGCAAAATAAAGCCATGAGAGTGTATTGGTATCTTCGTTTTTTGCGAAAATAAAAGCCACATTCAGGTTATCAATTATGGCAATCTTATTTACTTCAGTTGGTGTTGGCAGATCATCGAACTTAGCAAAGTTCCCTATAAAATCATAGTTCGAATAATCAGCAAACTCATCATCAAACTTTAGTAAAAACAAAAATCCTTCATCTGTAGCAGGTTCAATTTGGGTTGACTCGCTGATCAGCGCCTCGGTTAGGTCCAGAATTTTAGTGGATAGAAGAATATCTTTTTTAAAAGTAAATTCAATTTCCTTAGTGATGGTATTAATAAATACAGCCAGTCCAAAGGTTTTAGCCAGGTTATTGATCAGGGCACCGGCAGTAACCGGTATTACATGGTTTTTTAGGTTTAAAATATTTGAGAACTGGTTGAGGTTCTGGTATGAGCTATTATAAACACTTAATACTCCATCTTCTATTCTCCCGCTGGTTTGAGGAGGCACAGCATCCCTGATAAAACTAACTTGTATATAAAATTGATCTCCGGCATTGAAATATGAACGGAACGGAACATCAAACTCATACCACGTTTGATAATTATCACAAGTGAAAAATATAGTGTCGACAATCTGGTCAATATAAGGCGGAGTGAGTCCTACTTTTGTAAGTGCAAAATGTACTTCAACATCAGTATAACTCAATGTTGATTTACACCTGATATTAATTTTCGTTTCATGGTATCCGGTATAAGCTACTGTATATATTGAAGTAGCAGTATTCCAGCGATTATTCTCATCTTCATTATCACCGGTGCTGTCATCTTGAAAAAGTATTTTTGTTGGTATTGAAATATTCTGCTGACCTGTCATTGATGCCTTAACAAAATATTTCTTATACTTTTCATCAAGAGTCCGGTTGTTAAACAGGATTAGTTTTTGGAGTTCGGTATCCTTAATAAAATCACCAAACAAACTATATTTTTCTGAAAAGAAGATCCTCTCAAGAACATACTTCAAATATGGGCATGGAAGCATTGCATACACATTATCACACTCCGGGTCCTGGTGAACCTGGTTAACAGGAAAGGTGTTCCCGGTGCGGGAGTAGTTATTGAGGTATTTCCCAACATCACCACCACCGGCATCACCTCCCCAGTCCTGGTTGTACTCGTTTTTGTTGTTCGAATCCAGTGATCCGTAAAACTCCGGAGCAAAAATCAGTGGAAAGGTGTAATTTGCAGATATAAGACCCTTTACTATTTGATTAGCATGCCAGGCAACATTAGTTGGATGGTGAGGATTCCCACCAATTTGTATATCACCACCATAATCGAATTCATCGAGTAATTTGTCCGTAAATCCTTCAGTAAATGAATTCACAACTATTGAGCACCGGTAGTACTTTGAGTTAAAATTCTTCACATATAAGAGCCCTGAAAAAAGCAGGTATCCACCAAAGTAAAATTCACACGCATATGATTTCACTGAGCGCGAGATCTCAACATGGTTAGCAAACTCAAAGACTGTTTGATTGGCAGCTGCAGGAATATTAAATGGATAAACGACAGACAATGGTATCACCTGATCATCAAATAGTTTACTGATCAGTTCAAACCTGAGTGTTGTTTTTGGCTCAAGATATAGGGTTTTGTTATTAACTTGAATTTTTATCACTACCTTTTGGGCTTCTCTTCATTAAAGTAAATATCAGAGTAGGAAAATTTGATCCAGAACCTTCTTATCCTTAAATTCCTGATCTTCTTTATGATTTTTAGAAGGTTCAAGATCCGCTTGTTTTTATGTATTTTTTCAGATTGATAATTATACCAAGTGAAACAATTGCACCCCATATTGCTTCTGCAATCAACTCTGCTTGATCATTTATTAGATCAAGTTTTTCAGAGACATAATTAATTAATTCCTGACGTTCTTGCTCATCAATATCTTTGAATTGCAGCCAGATTATTTTTCTGTCTTTAAAATCACCAACAAGCGCAAACACTTTAGGAGTTAAGGTGATCTTTTCCAAAAGAGTAAACTCACCATCTTCCAGTCTTTTATCGATAGCTTCACCTAATTCGATCAGGTCGTCGGCTACATCTTTTATTTTATCAATACCATACTCCTTCAGAGCTGCTTTTGCTTCAATTTTTAATTTTTCAGTGTTCATGATTTTAATTTTTAGTTAATAATTCTGTTATCTCTTTTAAGCTTTCGCTTTTGAATGCGTTTCTCTTTTCTTGATAATGTAGTATCATGTTTAATGTAATTCAATAGAGCTTCTTTGGTTTGAATTTTTTCATCCTCAGTAGCAAGTTGAGATAATCCACCACCAACCACACTGCATACACCACCGGCTACGGTTAATATTATAGTTATAGCAGGAATAGAAATTCCAGCTGTAGCAAAACCCTGTACGAGTCCTGCGAAAACAAGTCCTCCAAAAAAGGACCAGTTTCTGACCTTCTTCCAGAAAGGTGGTGTTTTGGAAATGAATCTTTTTACTACTATATTATTTTTCATGATCTGTTATTAATAGTGAATATTAATTAGTTGATTTCTTCGATTTTCCAATACCCCTGTAATTGCTGCAACTAATTGAGGACTCAAAACCATGTTGATATATACAGGCTTTTCTGATATATCATAATTTTCCGGATGAGTTTCTACTTTAGTTGTATGTCCGTCAACTCGCTTCATTAACTCCCATCCAAAAGTCACTTCAATAATTCCATTCTCAACTTCAACGCAATAAGACGAATCCCAAGCCAAAATATATTCAACACTTGTAGCCTGAATTGTGCTGTCAATTACTACCTGGGAAATTCCAAAATTGGCAATCAAGCCAAACAATAACACTACGATTAATTTTTTCATTTTTTTCATTTTTTAATTATCACATTCATACCAATTAGAGCCATCACATATAAGTATCCATCCTCCATAGGTAGAAACTAATTCATGATCAGCATCTCCATTCAAATAAAAGTCTTGTCCTGCCACACCTTCATCATGTTCAATTGTAGCAGTATTATGAGCATCAATCACAACAATATGAACTACCTGGCCTGCTACTCCACCAGTAAATCCTCCAATGGTTACATTTCCACTACCAGTATTAATCCATACTACATTAGCATCACTTACATCTGTATTATCAGAGGATGCAGAAATAGTAACCTCACCAGAAACAACAGCCCCTTCAACATCCAACTTTGCTGTTGCAGAGCTTGTTCCTATTGCAACATTTCCTGTTGTTCCACACAAAAAAACATCACCATCTGCATCAACTGCAAATGGAGTGATTTCATTTCCTTTATCTGATTCTCGTGATACAATTGAAAACAATCCTCTTGTGCTTCCGTCTGTTCCATGAGTAATAATTCTTACTCCACCTGAATTGTAATCCAACCATCCAGCTGATGTGGCATCTGTTGCAGCTGTGCCGTTAAATTTTATAGCACCAGCTACATCTAATGCCTCAGTAGGATCATTAGTGCCTATACCTAATAAGTAAGATGTAGATTTAAAATAAACATCATTACCATTTAATTCAAATAATGAAGTATCTGAAATTAATCCATATCTACCATCAATATCAACCGTAACAGTACCTGCATCTTGTTGGGTTAATGTAATCACACCATCCCCAGTATTAAAACCAGCAGAATTAATCTTATCGTTGTAAGCAGCATCCCAATTAGAACTATTATTCGTAATTGCTGATAACAATCCTGATGTACCAACTAATATTCCACTTAATGCTGTATTGATTGTGTCAATACTCTTTTGGAAGTAATGCTTGTTGGCTTTATAATTCATTAACTGATTATGATCTATATCAGTAGTAAGGTTATGATTATTCAATATTGTATTATGATCTATTGTAGCATCAGGATCAACCCAATCAAATATTCCTTTCGCATCACCTGTAATCATATATCCATTTGTAGCACCATTGGTCATTTTAAAATCAACACTAATAATCGTGTCGCCATTAATATCACCGGCAACATCTAATATTTCACCCGGGACAGTTGTTCCTATTCCAACCTTACCTGCATTGCTGTAGGTCATTACATCAACAGTATTTTTTACTCTTATATCAGTTGAATTGGTAGGCTGGTATATACTTGCAGTTGTTGAGCCAATTAATTTTATTCCAACCTCTTTTGTGGCTGAGTTTGTTGTCTTAGCAACAAGATAAGCATGATCAAGAGAACGGATATATATCTGACCCTTATCTGTAATGTAGGCTCCTGAAACCTCTAATTTCGTGCTGGGTGCTGCCGTTCCTATTCCTGTGAATCCTGTTCCAATAACTTTAAAATGAATATTTCCTGTCTGGTCTTTAAATGTCACTATATCCTCATTAGCACTATTACCACCTGCCTGTACTAGAAGTCCATTACCCTCTGTTGCGGTAGGGTCTTTATTAATGAATTGAAATGGATGAACATTTGAATTCCCCCAATCAGCATTGGTGTTTGCTTCTATAAGTCCATTTGGTGTGGTTGTTCCTATTCCTACATTACCTATGTCAGCAGCTAAATACGAATTTCTATTAGCAGATAATAAATGATTAATAGTTGCTGATCCATTTGCACGTAATATCTTAATAGATGCTTCGGCAGTTGTGTTTGTGATAGAAAATATTTTTACAGTTGCTTTTTTCGTTGACCCAGGATAGGGGTCTAATCGTATATCCGAATCAATATTGCTAGGAGGAACATTTACTAAAGATAAATAAGCTGGATCAGCATATCCATCTCGAATATTACTATAACCTGATCCATCAGAATCATCTAAACGTAATGTACTATTACTAGCCGCTATATGGAATATTGATCCTGGATTACTCGTACCTATTCCTACACTTCCACTATTATAATATATATCACTCCCATTTAAAAGCCAATAATTATCTGAAGCTTTTCCAAGTTTATCAAAGTTCGCTGCTGCATCTGTCAGGTCGCTTCCGGATGCTGTGGCTGTGATGCAAATAAAAACATCATCTGTAGCAACATCATGAACATAAACTCCAACAGGTATATTGATCGTAAAATCAGTCGTGGCTGTCTCAATACTGATGTTAAATTTCTGAGCAAATATTGAAATGCTCAAAAAGAAAAACAAAAGAAAAATTAATTTTACTTTCATATTAATTTACATAAGTGTACGTGATTGTAACTCTGTCGTATTGGTAAACTGTAACACTCAGTGTTAAAGTTGTCGCAGTCAACACAAACTGCCCTGTACCTAAAGCAACACCATTAATCATAACCAGGGCATTCGCCTCTCCACCAAGCAATGTCTGACTAAGCGAGTGCGCTGTCGGTGTTCCATCATCTTCTTCAAATTTATCCGTTATGGTCGTTCCGATTGCCAGATCTGTTTTTACTTCCGTTGCTGTGCGTCCTTCAATTCCGTTGGCTGTAAACCTGGCATACTGATCATCTGCTGCACCGGCATCATCCACTTCAAGTAACTTATTATCTGCAATCCCTGTCTTAACTTGTATTGAAGTCCCGGACCCTATCACTGCTCCAGTACCACCGGTTATATCAATGTGATCTGATGTCGCCTCGGTGAGATCTCCCTTCGATACTGTTGGTTCTAATCCGGTAGGGGTGAGTGTTATCGTATTACCAGCTTCTGTTACATTCAAGTATGTACTCCCCGAAATAGTAATATCTGCTGAACCTGATGTATTAGATTGTATTAATGATGTATTAGCAGCACCGGCACCCACAGATAATGAACCCTCATTAGTGATGCTTCCATCTTTATTATTAAACGTCGTCCAGTCGGTGGATGAAAGGAAACCATCCTGCGATCCACTCGCTTGTTTCACCTGGATTGAAGTTCCCGCGCCCACAACTGCATCTGTCCCACCTGTTATTGTGAGAATATTTGAAGTTGATTCTGTAAGATCCCCCGTAGAAATTGCTGCTCCAACCACGGAGAAGTTTGCCGATGCACTCGTAAGATCCGCTCCTGATGCTGTAGCTGTGATACAATTATACAATAGATCATTTGCAACATCATAAACCTGTGTTCCAACAGAGATGTTATTTGTGAAATCAGTTGTTGCGGTTGCCACCCTTACTTGTAAAGTAGGTGTTTCTGTTTGAGAAAATACTCCTAATGCTATAAGAGTAAAAAACGAAATCAAAATTAGTTTTTTCATAATTTTAGTTTTATTGGATTACTGTTATTTTATCATATTTATATGTTATGAGAGATAAATTTAGAGTTGTTGTTCCGGCTCCACTCCATTGTCCTGCCGGTATTTCAAAACCATTATAAGAAACTACCGATGTGCTTTGTAGGGTAAATGAAACCGTCCAGTTGTTATCTGAGTTATTTACAACCTCCTGTTGCCATGATCCAACTGGACTCGATGCTTGTGGAGCCCAACTTCCTATCCCACTTGCACCACCGGAGGATGTTAGTACATATCCATCAGATGGTGTAGTTGTTAACTCGAAACCGGTCATTCTTGCTGTACCTTTAACATCCAGCTTGGTTTGGGGATCCATGGTACCAATTCCTACTTTTTCTGCCAGGACAATTACAGCCAATACCGAGTCGATATATGCACGTGAGAAAGGTGTGTAAAAAGATCCAATTTCACCAAATGGACTATAAGTATAATAACTGTTGGCTTTAACACTTCCTGTCCACTTTGTCCTGTCCTTTTGTGCAAATGACGAAAGACAAGTTAAAGTGAACAATAATGTAAATATTAATAATTTCCGCATTTTATAAACCTCCTGTTAAAATCGCAAGCCGTGGAAGTGCTCCACAGTAGCTTCTGTTATAAAAATTAATTGCAGGACTTCGTACTTTTAAGTACAGGTCATAAACATTAGTATTGTTAAACATCGGATCTGCCACGAGCTCTGTTGCATCCAGGGCTATTACCTGTATGTTGACATAATCAGTATAATTATATAATATATTATGACTATGTGAGGGAGAGCTCAGCGTTCCTTCGGCCAGGTAAATAATATTAGTACAGGAATGAACAATGGAGTTATGAAAGTAGAAATTATAAGCAATGGATCCAGCGTTTAATATATACACCGGCTCAGTTGAGTAAAAGGTGCAATGATTAATATTAAGAGCACTATAACTCGAAGACAGATCGTTATTAACCCTTATCGCATATACAGAGCCCTCGGCAAAACAGCATTCATTAATAAACAGATTTGGATAATAATTTGCATCACTATGTGCATCATATATACAAGAGCCCTCCGAAAAAAAGCAATTTTGTATGTAATAGTATTTTGGAGTTCCGGATGTTGAATGACCAATTTTAACATACAATGAATCTGTATACACCCTTGTATTGATCTTTATATTATCAAATACCAGGTAATTTGAGGATGATAAGTCGATATACGTGAGCTGTACGGTATTGGTGGTAAGAGTGAAACCATTTATGCCCAGTATATGAATTAAGGATCCTGCTGTACCGGAGCGCGTGAACACACAGCTAATAGTATCGGCAAAATACAATCCTCCGTTGCCATCACAAACCAGGTGATCACCCGGGGCCATCACTGAGGCTGCCTGGGTAAAAGTTTGAAAAGGCTTAGTACTTGACAACCCATCATTAGAGTCACTTCCGTTATATGATAAGTAATAGAAGCTTGCTGATGCAAGTGTGCATATTAGCATGAAAAACAGGAGAGATACTAATTTCTTCATCGTTTATTATATTTTAGTAATAATAATATCGTATACCAATTCATCTGCAGATCCAAATGATCCTACACCAATAATCACAGTCACTGTATTATCGGCAATACTGTACTCTTTAATATGCAAACCCCAATCACATTTATTAACCAGGTTGGGTGTGGGCAACTCGGTATAAGCAACAGTAAATTCGTGTATTGCTTCTTCATCTGAAGGAGTAGGAGTTCCTCCGATAGCTTCATCCTGGGTTTGTGTATCTTTGATAGGATCCTGGCCAATCAAAGTATCGATAAGATCGATCAATAAATCCCTATGATCTACTGGCCAGATATAATCAGGTGGTGTTTTAGGCTCAATTACTTCTGCCAATTTTACTTTTAATGCCGGTATGCCAATGTCAGCCATAATATATTAATGTTTATACGAGTCAGAATAATCGTGTGAATAATAATTCATATTAGTCGTAGTTCCTGGTTCATCAATTGGTGTGTCCTCAAATGCAAATGAATACTTGAACTCCAAAAAGTACAGATCATCATTTTCATTATATATTTTAAACGAGCCTGCAATAACTCTACAGCGAACATATTTCTCATTATGTAGCAGAAAGAAGTTCTCTGATACCAGACATTGTTTTAGGTCATCGATAGCCTTAAGGGTTTTGAATCCTGTAGAACAAGTAAAAACATCTTCTTTATTTTCAAGTTGACTCTTTATCTCACCATCTTGCAGGTTATAATCATCCGGAAGTTCTTTTTTTAGCTCCAGGCGCTTAGTGGAAAAATCGTTTTTTTGCTTACCCGTTGCCAGGAGGGTTTCATAAACTCCATATCGGTTTTGAAACAGGAACTCACGCGCAAAGCGTGGTTTTGAAATCAAGTTAAAAGTAATAGGAGAGGCCACTTCAAAGTCAGAATCTGGTGGCTTGATAAGATTGATAGAAACCTGGTAACGATAGATGGTTTTAGAAGGGTTAATGCTTGCAAGGTCTAATCGTTCATATCCTACAGGAATCATAAATACCTGGTTACGTAAAGCAATATCATATATATCCAGGGTTTGATCATCCTCAGTGCCATCAGTATAAAATATTTTAACTTTAAGATGCAAATCGTTTGTCGTACCTGCAATAGGATTGAAGAAGTATAAATACTCCCTGGCGTTCTCCCAGGTTTCTCTTGTAGATGGACCTGTGTATAAGAAGTTTTTATTAGTGATCACATAATGATGAAAGCCGGTTCCGGGAAATAAATTCACAGGGAGCTGGCCATTTAATACATAATAAATACCTGAGCTTATTAGCTTTTGCATCTGGACAGGATTGCCATAAGATTCGGCCACATTTATAGAGTAGCGTTTTACTGTATGCATGCAAAGTGAAATTCCTTTATCACTGAGGGCAGGGAGATTTGTATATGGAAAAAGATATTTAATTATATCTTCAAGCCTGACTGGTGTCCTTCCGGATTCATCTACATCAAGATACATCTGGACAGCTTCTTCATAAATCCCACTGTTATATTTGCTCTCAATAAGCAGCTGCAGGAATATTTTATAGTTATTTGGAAAGACGGCCGTCATTCCCTGTTCATTAGATAAAACAGTCAAGCCCGGGCATAAGGCAAAGTCACAGCTGATATTATAATCACTTCCGGTTTCTTTTGCCTGTATCTCGATAATATCTGCTCCACTAATCGTGATATTGAAATATTCGGAGAGATAAAAATTTTTATTTAGTTGATCAATGATCTCCTGGGTTGTGGATCCAACTGCAATTTGCAGACCTGAGTCATCAGGAACGATGCTAACAACATCGAAAGTAAGGTTATAGCCTAAAAACGAAATATTAAAACTATGTCCATAAACCAGACCCGATATATGTTGCAGAGTAAGTATGGACTTAATGCCAGGGATAGTAATATAATTATCCCCCTTCAGGGTAAACGCAAGAGGATTACCTGTAAAAGAAAGCTCACGTGGTTTATTTAATAATATTACGCCCATTTAGCCTGGTTTACATCGTTTGATTTATGTGTAGATATCTTGTAAGAATATCTTATACCGTAATTCTGACCCACTTCATTGGCAATCAATACTGCCTGAATATCATTCATGTCGAAATTCCGGATGGTTTTAATATTGCGATCGCGTTTATCTTTAAGTATTTTTATTAATATATCATCGCCAATCTCCTCGAGGTTATCCCAAATTTGGTGGATACGATCAAAATCATGATTATCGCGACAATGGTCCAGTAGTATAAAAGCCCCTGATCGGTTTTTGATAACATTATCGCTTCTACTATCAGTAAAATCAAAATCATATCCTTCCAGGATCAGGGCAGGGAAGTTGATCTTAGAATTTAATCCAGTTAAGACTTCATCCAGCTCCAGCCTAAAAAAATGTTTTTCCTCATCAGTATGCCCTATTGCAACATGCTTACGAGCGATGTTTTCAAAGTATGCTATTATTTCCGAGAACCTGGTTTCCATTATTTCTTTGATTTATAGTAATCCCGAAGTCGTGTATCAAGGTTTCTTAATGCTGTATGAAGTAAAACTTCAGTATAGCGATCTAGATTTATTATGTCGTTACCTACCAAATTTTCCAGTACAGGAAGCCATGAGTGATGTTTCACTTTTTTCTTAGAATCCTCACCGGATTTTGGAAAGACATATGGATATATTGGCTCAAGCCAGCTACGTAGTTTAATATAGTTGAATACAATAGCCTTCTTCAGAGGTGGATACATAGCAGCGAAACTATCCGCTCTTTTTTGAGTATGATGCGTATTAAAACGGATGCGCCAATCACCGTTGAAATCTTCGGCCGTTACATCAACCTTCTTTTCAGGACGGTATAATACTGCAATAAGCTTGTTAAGAGCATCCTGATTATCATTATTGATATAATCAAGGAAGTGAGTGTCGGCAAAACAGAACTCACCGAAAGAAACATTGCTAAGTTTATCAGCAGGCCCCAGGTACATTACATTCTGAAAATAGAATTTATCGATAATCACTTTATCGATAAACCTGGAGTTATTATAAACCTCAAAAAGTTCGAACAGGTAAAGTTTTTGGTTGTCGCTTAGTTGACGAACTATCCTTTTAGGTACTCCCAGGAATCTTGATAAGAAGGAATTCTCATTGGTTTCGCTTTCGAGATTTGCTAATAACACAAACTGGGCATACGAAAGACCTGAGAGTGTATCAGGAAAATCAACCTCTCTCTGTTTTAGATGAGGAACTATTTTGAATGGTCGATATTTGAGTTGTACGGTTGTCATTTATTATTTTGTAGGATTTTGGAATTTACATGAGTTAACACGATTAATCCAACCTTTCAAAAACCTCCTGCTGGTTGGTCGGTTCTTTACTATTATTTTATAAAAATCCTTTCGAGCATCTATATAGAAGTTTCTGAGTCTGCCTGGCATTGGATAAGTATTAATCTCACGAATACTAATAGGGCCTATTATCCCATCAGCTTTTATATCTAAAAAATTCTGAAGGAGTTTTACAGCCCTGGATACACCGGCATTAACACCGAAATCAAAAACATGAAGTGCCAGGAGCTCATCACTGAATTTATCTAATTGTATAGGCTTCCAGTACTTCTCATAATAAATAGCCTTAGCTTGTTCTTTAGTCAGGTTTTTGATGTCTAAATTTGGAAAAGCGCGTTTTGATATACCAAAGTTTGTTTCTCCCCCGGGATCCTTTGGATCATTAATATATCCGCCCTCATGGGAAAGTATTATTTCAACTGATTTTTCAAATCTTTGCATAACCTATTTATTTTGTTCGTTCCTTCAAAACCGTTATCGAATCCTGGTGTTTGGAGATCTGGTCGTTGATAGTTCTAATATTAGTGGATAAGTATGTATGTCTATCCTCACATGTTCTTTTGAAATTAGTAAGATCAAATTTTTGAGAATTCACCATTATCCTTATTTCTATAATGACCTCACGAAGTGAGTTAACTGATTTAATAAATTGACGCAAGAAAAAACCAATTACAGCTAATAGCAACACTGTTATTATTCCTGAAATACTTAAAATAAATTCAAGTGTATTTTGCTCCATAAATTGTTATGTTAAAAATGTTTTCTTATCAGTGTTATCCCTGCCAATTATCTCACCATCATTATAGCCATAGAATTCTGCATAATCCGGGTAATCCGCTATATTCTCATGTAAGAAATCGGTTAAGTACTGGATGTAATTCAGCCCGGTATTTTTATTATTGGTGGATATTCTTTCAATCTGCTTATCTGATAATGTGGATTGTTGAATTGTATCACCAGCTGTAGCCTGGGAGGTTTCAAAGTAAACAGCCTTCTCAGTAATATTTACTCCTATTTCGGCAATAGCTTTTGAAACTGAAAGAAAGGCAATGGCCTTTTGTATGAATTCAACTACCTTCATTAGCTTCTCATCAGGAGTCTCCTTTACGATTTCTGCTTTAAGCTTATCAAACAATACCCTTCCAATTGTAGGCAGTATCTCAAAGTCTTCGACTAAGGTTGTGTAAGGTTGTAATCTAAGGAACACCAGGCGAGATTTGTTGATTGAAAATATCTCAGAGAATACAGAGGTTTTTGAAATAAACTTTGATTTAAAGACAGTATAACTTTCAGAAGATTCAAAATCAGGGAATGTGGCTATGTTATCTTCACAGAACTCAAGCACGTTGTCCAGACCGTTAAAGCCATCGGTTTTGAATGTATTTATTATGCTTTGTTCCTGGTATTTATATAACGTTTTCTCATGATCTGTCTCCATACGATGAACACCCGCATCACTGATTTTTATCGAAATCATTGAATAACCTCGATAAAAGGCCAGGTTGATCAGTGCACGTCTGGCAAGTGATAAAAGCTCATCCCATAATTCATCATCTGTTGGATCAGCTGCATATGCATCCAATAGATCAAACAGAGCAGTACCTAGTAATGGTTTTATATATTCACGCTCGCCAATAACCAGGTAAGGCTCAATATTGTTAAAGCTTGTTGACACGTTAACAGATATAAACTCTTTTATCTGCTCGGCTTTCGTATTTTGACTTTCTATAAAAAGCATATTAACTAATTATTTTTTCTGTTCCAGCACCCGTGTCCAAGGTTGTTAAGATGGTGTTTCTGAATCTTAGCTCAATATCCTTATAACCATTGAATGCAAGTATTGCTTCAATAGGCTCCAGGATGTTTTGCCGATCGATCCACGACATGGCCACATTCACCAGGAATGCTTCACGGATATCAGATCCACTGCCGGCATTGCCTGAGTATGGTCCACCAGGCATGCCAGCACCTAATACCGATGGGTTAACCATCAGCGAGAATAATATCTCGGAGTTGGCTGCAGCTGAAGTGATCAACTTATCATCAGCCTTGTATTTGTTATCCAGTGGCTCAATAACCCACTGCTCCTCAGCCTTTCCCTGTGGATTGATCTCAAACATTGAAAATATGGCCTTGCTGGCATTTTCAGCACCGGCAAGATTTTGTTCAATCTTATTCATGTCCTCATTAATAAGCTGCTGTCTTTTTACCTTGTCCTTATATTCATTTAGAGGATATCGCTTTATCCAATAAGAATAAGGGATCTTCACGTGCCAGCGCCAGGAGATCTGGTTTTCGTACATCTTCTGCAGAAATAGTGGCACTTTATTGGCAACATCAATCCATCCCGCCTGTTTGGCAGTCCACCAGTCAGGCAGGGGATAATAGATGTCATTTGACCAGGGATCGTTCAAAGGAAATATACAGGAAGTTGTTTTCTTCTTTAATGTAGTCGAAATTGATTCTATCTCAGCTGCCGGATCAAAAGAGTTAAGACAGGGAATTATCTTGTATTCACTCTTTGCTTGTGGCAGATCAGGAAATCTTCCTGATGTAATTACATTATTAATAACTCCCTTCTCCATTTCAAGATAGCGGCAATAGGCAGCATTGATAGTATTAAGACCAACTATACTTTTGTAGTCTTTTGAGAAGATCAGCTCAGGAAAGCATGAACCGAATTTTAGAATATCCCTGAGCGAAGTCTGCAAGTAGCGCCTTATCATCCGGGAGCTAATGAAAGTTGTTAGTTTACTGTCATTAACTACCTCAATGGTTTCATTTCCATCAGCATCAAATCCTGTAACCTTAACCGGGAATATACCCTGGCCAAGTATGATCTTCATGTTGAACTTCAGTGCGGTGTTGAGTACAGGAGTTTTGCCAATAGTTGTAAGTGCAAGAGTAGGTAAGTTGTTATCTTCTCCCCAGGGAGAAATCTTCTTACCATCCACCTCAAGAGATTCATCATCCGGAGGTTTTGGATTAGTTACCGGAGAGTCAGCAAAGCCGGTGGTCGACATTAAGAATGTCTTACCATAAGCCATTAGCGGAGTGCCTTCTTTGTTATAAAGTACGTCTGCCATTATATTTTAACCCTTAGATTATTAAATTCGATGATCAGATCGATGTTCACCGGTGTTGGATGGCCAATCTTATTATATTTCTCATCAACTTCGATTATCCCTCGCATGCGATTTTCTTTCATATTCATATTCAAACCGCATGGAGTGCCGCGTTTAATATCAATGATCTTCCCTGTTTTTGTTACAAACTTCACTGAGAAGGTATGAATGCGGCCATCAGGATCTTCCTTTATATCCCAGCTCTTTAAGACTTCTGCCCGTTGAATTGTTTTGGCTTCCATGAATACAAAGAAATGCAGAGAGAGAGGGAAAAAAAAGGACAGCAAGGCCGGGCATAAAAAAAGCCCGCGAAGGCGGGCTTAAACATATTTTGGGATATGTTGTGTTTTTTAGTTGGCCAACTTTTTGGCTAAAGAATCTAATTCGTGGGTGAACTCTACTAAGTATTTCATGTGCTTATTTATCACCTCTCTTTGCTTTTTATTGAATAAATTTTCAACTACTTCATTGAAACGAGCGCTAATAAATTCTAACGTTTCAGTTACACTCCACTTGGATTTTGATGATATTGTTTTGTGCTTTACCAGGAAGTTGTATAAATATTCATCCCTGTTTTCCATCCGTTCAAAACCTATATTGTTAAGCTCGAAATGCAAGCCTAACATATAACCTACATGAGAAACAAACATACTATCAACTTCCTCTTGCCAATTAACAGGTTCAGCTGTAGCAATAAATAATAATAAGATCTCGGCAAAGGTTTGGTTAAATCCCCACTCATGGTTAGAAAACACTGTATAGTTTGCAGCTGTATCAAACAGGTCTGCTTTTAAGTCTTGACACTCTAATATTTCATTCATAATAATATAGTATTAAATTAATAAATAGGAGAGAATTTTTAAGCCTATTAAGCTTTTGCGTACGCCCGGATTTTCTTATCCAAATCGATTAGTGATAATACATTGGATGCAATGTTCTCACGCTGTTGGTGATCAATAGAGCCAATATATTGCCATGAAATAAAAGTGGTTAACAGCAGGGTCAGCGTGCCATTGGTGTCATGGGTGGTGTCTAAATACTCTGCGAAGATCTTTGGGATCTTTGAACTTTGGTTGGTTTGATCATTTTTCTTGTTGGACATAATAATATGGTATTAAGTGAATAAAAAGAACCGGTCACGTCCAACAAGCCAACATTAGTTGGAAGGTCTCGGGACTTACACCCGTATGCCGGTCCTATATCTTTATCGTACCTCATTAGTGAAACTATTAATGTTTGCTTATTGGATACCACAAATATACAACATTTTATGTGGGGTATGCAAGAAAAAGTATAAATTTGTTAGTAAAGAAAGTAACTAATTATGAAAAAATTAACACTTACCCTAATTATACTATCATCCATGAGTATAGCTTTTTCACAAGATAGAATTGCTAAATTTGGGATGGGATATTTGTCAGATCATTATAGTATTTGGGCAACAGAGCCAAATGAATATGATAATTACAAATTAATCATTGAAACTGAACCTCAGGATAGGTTTGCTGGTGATGTAATCTTAATAGTGAAAAGTAGTAAGTTAGAAAAGTTTATCAATATTATTCAAAATGCATCATTGGTTTATACTGAATGGAAACAAACAGCTATTGAAAATAATGTAACAGAGCTTAATAAAGAGATCGATATAAAGAGAATTAAACTGTATGCAAAATTCAGGTTTGCATCTGATAACTATTATGATTTTAATGTATGTCTCAAAGCCAGGTTTGTGGTAATGAATGAACGTTATCGTTTAATTATATCTAATATTTATAATCTTCAAGCTAGTTCAAATCAGTATATTGATAATAAGGGATTTTTTTTAGAATTTCATTCTAAAGAACAAATCAATGATTTCATACTAAAAATATCACCAGATAATATTAATCATTATTATCAGGAGAAAAGGCAAAAAGAAAAAATATTTAAACAATAATATTAAATCCCTTAATACGGGTCATTACTTTCCGCCTGATCTTTCATATGATTAGCATGAATCACTTAGAATCAACCCTCCGTTGATATACTTTCCATTTTCATTAATCTTCATCACCCCCTTATATCTATATAACAACTTTTCTAGTTCAAATTTATATAATAACCACCATCTTATACACTTAACGCTTTTTATCGTAGTGTTTCCCTTTTTTTCTCTATGGATATAACGGCCCCGCCCTATTCAAAAAGGTAATTACCTTTAAAGATTTGCAGGAAATATGATAGCCTTATCTCTTAAAAGTCAAAGCCTTATGAGGTAATTAGAATTTTTATAGAAATTTTTGTGAGTTGTAAGCAGGATAAAAAGGTAATTACCTTTTTACAAGCGGACTGGAATAAACCCTTGTTTTGATTTATTTGTTGAGTACTTCACCCAGATGATTTTGTCGGCAGCATCGGTTGAGTGGGTGGCTCGCTCGGGTGCAATTGGTGAGTTGATGTGCTCGGAGGTTTTATCTTTTTGAAATCGATTATCCTTCTCAACAACTCTGGTGTTATTGGCAGCGACAATAAAGTTATGACAGTTATTTCCATTGATCCGCACAACCGGAAACTCCGGAGAATTTTCTTTAAGGATGTTGCCCCACAGTAAATACTTCTCATGATGTGGTGGTTCCTTACCTCTATAATCAACTATCTCAACTGTCCATCCGTTTTTATAGAGTCGGCTGATTGCCTGTTCATTAAATGTGTTGGATGCGTTTGCCTGGCGTTGATCGCCATACTTATCTTTATAATAGTAAACCGTCTTGTCTTTATGATAACGATAGTAATTGGTAAAGCTATCAATCAGCTCATCAATCATCACCTTACCTGCTGTTGGCTTAACAAAGAACTCCTTAACAAAATTAAAGGATCCTTCATCCCTTACCAGGGAATTCTCCTGGCAAACCAACATGAATGATACACTACTGCCCCAGTCAAATACTATCTCCAGTGGTGCTTCAGCATTACAGTCAGCATCAAAGCGACAATCCGGAGAGCCCAGCTTCTTCCAGTTATAGTTATTATCTTCTGCATACTTCCTCAGAAAATCATCATCATATGATTCATAATATACATGTCGATCGGTGTCAAGGTTGTAGTAGCAGTCCTCGATCTTATCCAGGATCTTGTTCATGATCTCAATTAAGAAAGTAAGATCTGCCATCTTCTCTCTCTCTCGTTTGATGTAGGATAATCCTATATTCTGAATATTATCAAAGGCATTGGATAAAGTGAACAGTGTGCCATCCTCACTCATAAAGGGTGCTATCTGCTTGCGCAGCTCTAATATCTTATTCCAGTGATTCTGAAATTCCATTACATCAGTAATATCCAGCAGTTGTAGTTGCATATCTACAACTTTATTCCAGATCTCGAATATCCTGATACCGGCTTCATGCTCATAATACTTCCCATAATCGAGCAGCCATTTCTGATCATCACTAAAAGGCATCGAGCTCACATAGTGAAAACCATGGTGAAAAGGCACAGGGTTTTTGGATTTGCGCCCAAATTTTTCATTATTGCCACGGTTTGTTGGTGAGACCTCCTGGTCATAGAGTTGCTTGTTAATAGTCAATGCTTCATCAATGATCTCATAATCAACATTAGGACCACGAGAAGATCCTTTCCTGTCCTGGGTAAGAAGTAAAAAACCTGTCCCATTAGCAAATGAGATGAAGTTTTTGTAATCCATAATCTTCTCATAGGGAGTCAGGAAGCCTTGAGGCGGTTTGCAATCAACCACATAGTTGAAATTCTTCTCATACCCCAGGGCTTCTAGGAACTTAAAGGTCGAAGGCAGGGTTTTTGTCAACATCTGACCATACGACTTGCCGGTAATCGCTGTTACAGAACGAGGCATCCTTCGTATGATCATATTGATATCCCAACCAATAAGGTAGGATTTACCATCACCACGCCCCCAGATATCCACTTTATTTCTGGCATTATGTAAAACCGATACCAACTGGGGATAATTTAATGATATTATCTGGTCCATTATGATTCGATTATTTCAGCAGCTTGATCAATAGTGATTGGTGTAATCATTGCATCTGCTATTCTTTTACGCTTGAGCTCTGGTAGTTCGAAGATCTCGTTTAAATCAAAGCGGACATTTTCTCCATTAATATTGAGTGTCATAAAGAAGTTATGTTGCTCCATAGTCCTTGGATTGTAATTTTCATCAGGTCTATCACCAAGTGCCTTTATTAGGTTAGATTGAGCCATCACCCAGCCCTTTATATCCTTGTCGTTTCTGCATTTCTTAATCAGCTTTACAATATCGTTTAACAACCACGTGTGCCACCAATCATAATCAAACTTATTCATGGCATTAAACAGTCGTTGTGCATTAGCAATATCGAGGTAGGCTTGAGATTGACTGATCTCCCTATACTTTAGCATAAGAAACTTAACTGCTTTATTTTTTTGTGGGTACTCGTCAAGTATCCTTGCAGCTGTGGTCCATCTATCCATAAGGATCCGGTCACTCTCAGGGAGTGGTGAGTCGTCAGGATTCAGCACATGAGCTTTGATCAGCTCAAATTGTTGATCTTCTAATGCTTTCTTACCCATATCTCTATTCTACTAAGCTGTTTAATAGTGTTATTTGCTCCTGGTAATAATTTATTCTTTTCTGTAGCTCATCTTTTTTTGGGCCATCAACTTTGTAAATGATTGCTTTTTTTACCTTAGAAAGTTGCGTACGAAAGCTATTAAGCTTTTTCACCTTTTTCACATCCGAGAGATCCTTGTATTTATTTTCTGAGTCATCAGGATTATCACCATTTATCTCTTTGGTATCCGGAACAATTCCATTATTAAAGTAATCTTCCTTAAGAGGATACAGTATTTCCATACGAGCAGACCATTCAGTAATTTGTTCAGCTAATTCTCTCCGCTGATCCATGTGGCCAGGTAAGTTATCATGTGGGATCTCATGAAGCTTTTTGTGCGCTTTAGTCTTTTTATTATAGAGATCCTTATACTCAGTTAATATATCCTTAATAACCTGGGGTATCTCTTTTGGATCTCGCTTTGTTTGTTTGGTATGACTGGTTTGTGGTGAAGATGTCCCGGGAGCAGCTGAGCTAGTTTTAATATCCACCTCTTTATACCTTACTTCTTCAGGTAGGGTTGTGAACTTCCAAAGCTCATAAGTTAGTTTTTCGTGTGAGTTTTTGGAGGGACCTTTCTTTTTTAGTTTGCTGGTCAAGCGAAATTTTGATGTATACCTGGACAGGATCTCCAGACCCTGGTAAAAATCCCTTTCGGATTCAAACCATGTAAGTATTTCTGGTGCGTTTATCATAATGCGTCAAATATAGTGTCCCAGCCAGAGGAAAAAAAGGACAAAAAAACCGGAGCAACTTTTTGCTCCGGTTACTGATACTAAAAAAGTATCGCTCTCGTATCGCCGTTTTATTGGCTTTTCTGGGTTTTTCTAAATTTCAACTACTTATACTGCAGGTTCTAATATAGTGGTGACATCACCAACATATACCCTAGGAACATTGCATTTGTAGATAAAGGAAAGTCCTGCACCCTTACGGTCTGCAGTTGCTTTTCCTGTGCCAATACCCTCACCCGGCTGCATTATCGCTGCTCGTTTGGTATCACCTAATAAGTAGTATTGACCTTCACTATCCTGGGCAATTAAGAAAAGGTTTTCATTTTTAGCCCTTGCAATAAAGCCTAATAATTTTTTCTTCAAACCAGGGTTCAGGCAATTCACTACCATTTCAAACGAACGACCATCAGCCTCACCTACCATATTAATAGCTAACTCAGCTGTATCATCAGTAGCATATAGAGTGTAGGCTTCTTTACCTGTCTTCATCACCACATCACCAACAAGTTCAGCATACTCTTCAACATCTGCCGGAGCAACTGGATCAGTAGGCCAGGTATCTACATCATCCCACAAACCGTATATAAGGGTTTGTGTAAGACCTCCCATGTTTTCGCCATCGGGGAGGTTTTTGTTTATATCAAGAAAATTAACTGGAGGCATAATTATTAGATTTTAAGTTTTTATTTAGTTAAGCCTGCGTGTTTCTTTGGATGCGCAGCCCCCGCATTTTACACATTATGAAAAGGTTTGCTTATGAAAGCCTCTTTTAAATGACTACTAAGCAACTGGAGTAGCCGGTTGATCGTTTACAATGAACCTTGATTTATGAATGGACTCAAACTGGGTACCAAATACATACTTCATTGTTGCTGTGAATAGGTATGGATTACCTGAATTAAAAGCTTTCATTGCCTTCATGTCAGTTAATTTATCAACACCAAATTTTAAGTTCTTTTTTGATGTTATGATAACACGCTGCGAATTCTCAGGTTGAGCTGAGGTTCTTATCAAACGACACTTTTTATTAGAATTATCAAGGAACAGCTGGCCTGCAGTTTCAACTTTAGGTGGTGCATCATGCTCGGCTTTGTACCAGTCATCATACATATCTCCAAGGTCTTCCCCAATAATCATATTAGCCCCTTTCCCACGAAGTGTGGAAGGTGCTGATCTCCACATTGCAAGTAGTTTATCACCACAATCAGCAGCTGTCATTGCACCGGTTGCATAATAGTTTTCTTTTGCAGCTGAAATTAATGTAGCTGTGATATCAGCATCAATGATTTCATTTATACCGTCAAAGGAATCCAGAATGCCAGTACCTGCTTGCAATTTAGCCATGAAGATTGCATCATGAAGCTCATCGGAAGCAATGTTAATACCATACTGAAGTAGCCACAACTCAAATGGATGTTTTTTCTCCCACATATTACCGGCAACATCTGTAATCCATGACTTACGGTAACGTTCAGGCTCATCTGCCATCTCTGCAACGACTGTACCAACTGTTAATGTTCTTTCAACCATAGTACCAATCTTCTTGTCACCGGTAAAGGTTCCGTCATACTTCTTAGAGATTCCACCCTTCTCAATAGTTCTTAATACTACTGAGTTTTGAACTCCAAGTTCAGCTGACATAAATTTCAGCACATCCTGTGCTGAAAGCACATCTAATGAATTCAGGGCATCCTTATACTTTGTATACGCCTGGTTGACGTCGCTAATATCAATAGGTTTTGTTAAATCACTCATAGGTTCTTTGTATTAAAGGTAATTATCAATTTCTTTGTTTATTGAATCGTTTGCTACATCAGAGAAGTCTTGAATTATATTTCCATCCTTATCCTTTTCAACACTAGTTGCTGCAGTAGCGGGTTTGGCTGCGATTATAGCATTGATTGCTGCAATCTTGTCTTCCCGGGTTGTTGCCTCAGAAACACTAGGATCGATCTCATCAATACTTGCAGTGAAGGTCTCAAGATCTGTAGATGCAGTCTCATTTTCTGAGATATTATTTTCGATCTGGGTGATATTATCTTCTGAGAGGATTACACCCTGATCTGTTATTTCAATTTTTTCAGCCTTGATTAAAGCTGAGAGTTTTGGAAACTTGCTCATATCATAATAGTTTTGTGGTTTTTCGGAATTTTGTTTTGTGAGATCTTTGAAGAAATTCTTAACTTTTGCATAAACTGAGTCCGCAATTCTTTCTTCATCGATATTATTGTCTGGGTTCTGTTCACCTGCAGGAGTTCCTGGCAGCGGTGGAAGGCCATGTTTTTGCAGTATGTCATTCGAAAATGCTGCTGCAGCTTTTTTAGGCTCAAAAATCTCGGTAATAAAACCAAACTCCTTAGCCTCATCAGCCGTCAACCATTCACCATTACCATTGCTTCTATCCATGATTTTTTGGATATCATCTACTTTTTGGTCAGTAGCTTTTGCATAGAGCTCTGCGATAGTATTATCGACTTTTTTTAGGTTAATCAGTTCTGACTCCATTTCTAACTTATTACCCATCGACCATGTCCATGAATTATGAATAAGAAACAGTGCATTGTCAGAGATCAGCCTTTCTTCACCAGCCATGGCTATGATAGTTGCTGCACTGGCAGTCATTCCATTTATCCTGGTGATGATCTTAGCTTTGTTTTGAGCCAGCAGGTCATGAATTGAAATACCATGGTTAACATCGCCACCATAAGAGTTGATGTTTACAATAATGGTATCAACATCAAGATTACCAAGTTTCTTCAACTCAGCTTTCATCTTCTCTTTGGTTTTTATAATTTCACTCTCATCATCCCACCAAGAGAAACCAATATAACCCTCAATATCTATCTCAACTGTTTTCTCGGCATTGTTGTGAAATTGTAAGCCACGGTATTTCATTTATCTGAGTTTATATATTAATGGTGTCCCACTTAAAATATTAATGCAATATTATAAGTAACAAATCTCAGATAAAAGGACATTGAAACCAGTAATATCCCTATACAAATGGATCTAAAATGAACTTTGAGCGCTTTTTCATCTTACGCGAAAAAGTTAACCGGTGGGCATTCAATCCGGCATAATTGGGTGTGGATGAATAATTATTGTTTAAAGTGAGTGGCTCATTTAACTGACCAAATAGTTTGTAGTTTCCGTTGTTATCCTTAAATATGATCAAAAACTCTTTAGTATCCAGTTCCTCCAATATTAGTTGAAGATCATTGTAGTTATTTGGACAGATACCCTCTAATTTACATTGATAATGGTCCCCATTGAAATCGTTTTTCTTTTCTTCAGAGAATTGAAGATTATCTGCAGTACAATATATATGGTATAAGGATCCTGTTGGAATCAATTCTAGTTTCAAATTTGGAGCAATGGCATTATACAATATTCCATTAACGTGTTCAGCAAGTACGATCCAGAACTTTTCAAGACCTCCAAGGTTATCTTCTGATAGTTTATTTATGTTATTCATATTGTTGAATTATTTTCTCATTTTTGAAGTTTTGGCTTACTGTCCCAATTTCCGACAGATTCTCCAAAAATATTTTTTTTAATTCTTGCTTAAATGCTACAAGTATTCTGGTTTCAAATTTCATCCCGTGACGGTCAAAATCTTTTTTTATTGTATCGTACTGGAAGTCATCATCGGTAAATCCAAACATATCCTGGAACTCTTTTATCGACTGTGTGATCGATATACCGAGGCTGTTATTATTAGCAATAAACAACCGGGACGCAAATTTTATCAGGGATTCAATTCGAGAGTTAAACCTGACAGTATCAGTCTTTGTAAGCTCATAACCAAAGCGATTGAAGTTGTCCTTAGATATTAATATTTCAATCTCATCAGTGTAGAACTTATTATTGATTTTCGATTCATAGCGCTTGGAAGGTTTGCTGAGCAGT